>NZ_JBVVQN010000013.1:0-229997 GCF_055811075.1 Mesorhizobium sp. WSM4820
CAATGTGGCCTGATTGCGTTTCAAAAAACGCCCCATGCGCCATCTGCGCCAAACTTCGGCCCCCGTGCAAAGCCCTCCTTGTGGGAGAAGGTGGCCTCGCGAAGCGAGGTCGGATGAGGGGTGTTCCAGCTTGGCACCAACAGCACTCCGGCCAGCACCCCTCAACCGTCTTGGCGCTGCGCGCCAATCCACCTTCTCCCACAAGGGGAGAAGGGAAGAGGGCGGCGCCGACCTTTCCGATTGAATTGATTTGCACAAATCAATTCTTGCCGGCGCCGGCCCGACTAAGCGCTTGGCGCTCAAGCAGCCTCTCTGTCTCCGCCACCACCTCCTCCGGCCCGACACGAGCGCCGGGCGCGGCCAGCAGCGTTGACGAGAACGGCCCGCGCGGGCCGGTCAGGCCGGGTTCTGTCGCCACAAACACCGCGACGGTCGGCAGGCCGAAGGCACTGGCGAGGTGGGTAAGGCCGGTATCGGCGCCGACGATCAACACCGACCGGCCGATGATCGCGGCGATCTCGGCAAGCGGTGATTTCGGCACCAGCACGGTCTGTGGAACAGCCTGGGCAATCGCCTCGGCAACCGCCTTTTCCCTGTCGTTCGACCAGGTGGTGACCGGCGTCATTCCTCTTTCCACGAGAAGCCGGGCCGTCTCGATCCAGTTGCCGACCGGCCACTTCTTGTCCTCGCGGCTGGTGCCGTGCAGCAGGAAGGCGGTTTTTCCGCCGACAAAATTCGACCCGACGGCCGGCGGCACGATGCCGGACTCGAGCCCGGAAACGTCCGGTTCATAGCCGAGCGCCAGCCCGAACAGCCGCCTTGTGCGTTCGATGGCGTGAAGGTCGCGCGGCACAGCGTAGCGGCGGTCGTAGAACACGGTCGCCGAAGGCTCGCGAGCGCTCGACCGGTCGAAGCCGGCGATCGGCGCCACGGCCTGTTTCGCCACCACGGCCGACTTCAGCAATCCTTGCGCGTCGATGACGAGATCGTAGCGGCAATCCCGCAAGGCGCGGCGCAATCCCGCTGCCTCGCGCCATGTGCTGGGGACGAGCGGGCTTGTGCGCCAGCGCCGGATTGCCACGGTGTGGATGGTTGCGATCGCCGGATGCAACGCCACGATGCCGGCAAAAGCCTCTTCCACACACCAGTCGAACGACACGTCCGGCCGGTTGCGGCGCGCATCTTCGACGGCTGGAAAGCTGTGGATGACGTCACCCATCGAAGATGTCTTGACGATCAGCACCCTCATGCGGCGGCCGGCATTTCCAGCAGCCGTTCCACTGCTGCCGCGACCTGTGCCACCTCAAGCGTGTTCAGGCAGTTGAGGTGGCCGAGCGGGCAGATTTTCCGGTGGCAGGGCGAACAGGACAGGCCGAGCCAGACCAGTTCGCGCTGCTCGGCGAGCGGCGGCGTATTGTGCGGCGAGGTCGAGCCGTAGACGGCTACGATCGGCGTGCCGACCGCGGCGGCAACATGCATCAGCCCACTGTCGTTCGACACCGCAAGCCTGGCCGCGGCGATCAGGTCGATGGCGTCCTCGAGCCGCGTCTGGCCGGCGAGATCGACAGCGCCCGGGGCAAGCGTGGCGATTTCCGCCGTTACGTCGGCGTCGTTCTTCGACCCGAACAGCGCGACCGCAAAACCTTTTTCCATCATGTCGAGGGCAAGGCCGGCATAGCGTTCGCTCGGCCAGCGTTTGGCCGGCCCGAACTCGGCGCCCGGCATCAGCGCGACGAATTTTTTCGCCTCCAGCCCGAAGCGGCCCAGCAATGCCGCCTGGTTCTTCGTGTCGACGGCGAGCTTGGGGGCACGGAACGTGCCGCCTTGCGCGAGGCCGAAATAGGCCTGCGCCGTGCGCCGTTTCAAATCGTCGGGCAAGGCAACGATATCGGTCAGCAGCCCGTAGCGCATTTCCTTGAGGTAGCCGACACGGCGCGGAATGCGGGCAAAGAACGGGACCAGCGCCGACTTCCAGCTTCCAGGCATGACATAGGCGATGTCGTAGTGGCCGCGCAGCAGGCGGCCAAAACGCCTTCGGATGCGGAATTCCAGCGCTCCGGATTTCAGCGGCAGATCGACCTGCCGGCGTATTTCGGGCATCCGCTTGACCAGCGGCGCCGCCCATGCCGGCGCCAGCACGTCGATTGCGGCGTTCGGGTGAAGCTCTCCCAGCGCCGAGAACAGGCACTGCGCCATCACCATGTCGCCCACCCAGCGTGGGCCGATCACTAGGATCGTTGGGCTTTCAGCCATTCGACATAGTCTCTGACGCCGGTTTCCACTGTGCGAAACTGACCATTGTAACCGGCGGCGCGCAACCGGGACATGTCAGCTTGCGTAAAACTCTGGTAGCTGCCCTTGAGGTGATCGGGGAAGTCGATGAACTCGATCTCGCCTTTGCCGAGCGCGCCGATCACAGTCTCGGCAATGGCGCGGAACGGCTGGGCACGGCCGGTGCCGCAGTTGAAGATGCCGCTCGATCCGCGTTTCCACAACCATAGATTGATATCGGCAACGTCGCCGACATGGATGAAGTCGCGGCTCTGCTCGCCAGGTCCGAAACCGTCATAGGCGCCGAACAGCTTTGGGTTGTGGCCTTGCTCGACCTGGTTGAACAGATGGTAGGCGACCGAGGCCATGGCGCCCTTGTGCGCCTCGCGTGGCCCATAGACGTTGAAGTAACGCAGGCCTGCCACCGGCGAATGGTCGGTTTCGAAGACGGTGCGGCGGACATAGTCGTCGAACAGCTTCTTTGAATAGGCATAGACATTGAGCGGGCGCTCGCAGTCCGGCTCCTCGCGAAACTCGGCGCCGCCGCCATAGACGGAAGCCGAGGAGGCATAGAGGAAAGGCAGCCGCAGCGCCAGGCAGGCATGCAGCAGCCGCTTCGAATAGGCGTAGTTCACTTCCATCATGAACTTGCCGTTCCACTCGGTGGTGGTCGAACAGGCGCCCTGGTGGAAAACGGCCTCGATGCGGCCGAGGTCGCCGGCCTCCATCCGCGGCAGGAAATCGTCCTTGTCGAGATAATCGGCGATCTGCAGGTCGGCGAGATTGGCGATCTTGTGGCCGTCGGTCAGGTCGTCGACGACGAGAATGTCGCTGATCCCTTCGGCATTGAGCGCGGCGACTATGTTTGAGCCGATCATGCCGGCGCCGCCCGTGACGATGATCATGAAAGCCTCTGGTATCTTGTGCCGATTCCGGCCCTTATAGGGGAGGCTTGCGGGGCTGTCGATAAAGCAGGTCGCAATCCGGCGGTTGGCTGCAGACCTCAGTGCCGCCGCACAGCTTTCGCTTCAGTCGGCAATCCACCGGCGAAGCACGACAGGAGCAAGCGTAATGCCGTCGACCGAACTGCTTATCGCCTTTTTCGCCACCACGGCGATCTTTGCCTACATCCCCGGTCCGGCGATGCTTTACGCTGCTGCGCAAACCATGGCGCGCGGCCGCTGGTCCGGCCTGACGGCGGCGTTGGGTATCCATCTTGGCGGCTATGTGCACGTCGTCGCTGCCGCTGCAGGACTGTCCGTGCTTTTCCATGCCGTGCCGACGCTCTACATGGCGGTCAAGCTGGCCGGCGCGCTCTATCTGATCTGGCTGGGTGTGTCGCTGTTCCGCGCCAGGGCGCAAGACGATGCTGTTATCTCAAGCATCGAGCCGAAATCCGCCCGCCGCGCCTTTTTCGAGAGCATCACCGTCGAGGTGCTCAATCCAAAAACTGCAATCTTCTTCATGGCGTTCCTGCCGCAATTCATCGACGCATCGGCGACGTTTCCCGTCTGGCTGCAATTCCTCGTCCTCGGAACGATCGTCAATCTGATGTTCTCCTCGGCGGATGTCATGTGCGTGGTGCTGGCTGGTGCGCTGATCACCAGGCTGCGGCGCTCGAGCCACGCGCAACGCCTGATGCGGCGTGCGGGCGGCGCGGTGCTGGTCGGATTGGGTGTTCATGTGGCTTTGCAGAAAAGTTGATCCGCCAAACCGGCGTTGGCTGTGGTCGGTTCGGCGCCTGCCGTTGCGCTGAGCCGAATTGCGGTATATCGGCTTCGCCATGAACGACCAGCCCTGCCAGTCCAGCGTTTTCATGAGCATCGGGACCGGCTCTCATTGCACGTCGAAAGATGACATGAGCGAGCAATACCTGCCTTCTCCCGAACCGCTTCACCGCGCCATCTCGCGGTTCGGCAACGTCACCGTGCTGGTGGTCGGCGACTTCATCCTCGACCGTTTCGTCAACGGCGTCATCGAGCGGATTTCGCCTGAAGCGCCCATTCCGGTGCTGCGCGGGCGTGGCGAAACCTCGGCAATGGGTGGCGCCGGCAATGTCGTCGCCAACATCGTCTCGCTCGGCGGCGTCGCAATACCGGTTTCGGTGATCGGCGCCGATCCGGCCGGCGACAATCTCATGCGCATGCTCACCGAGCTTGGCGTCGACACTGGCGGTCTCGCGCAGGACGCCAACCGGATGACCTCGTCGAAAAGCCGCTTCAGCGCGCTCAACCAGCAGGTGCTGCGCTTCGACGAAGAGGAAATCAAGCCGCTGGGCGACGCCGAGCGGGCAACGCTGATCCGGCTGTTCCGGGCCGGGCTCGCGCAAGCCGACATCGTCATCCTGTCCGACTACGGCAAGGGCATGTTGCTCGACGGCGTCGCCGGCGAGCTGATCTCGATCTGCCGCGAGGCGGGAAAGCCGGTGCTGGTCGATCCCAAGGGCCGCGACTATGCTTGCTATTGCGGGGCGACGGCGATCACCCCCAATCGCAAGGAACTTGGCGAGGCGGTCGGACGCGCGGTGTTTGCCGATGACGAGATCGTCGCCGCGGCGCGTGCGCTGATCTCGGCACATGGCTTCGAGTTCGTCGTCGCGACGCGCAGCGAAAAGGGCATGAGCGTCGTCGACGCCGACGATGCCCGCCACATCGCCACGCAGGCGCGAGAAGTGTTCGACGTTTCCGGCGCCGGCGACACGGTCATCGCTACGTTTGCGTTGGCTCTGGCTGCGGGTGCCGACCGCGTCATTGCCGCGGCCATCGCAAACGCGGCGGCTGGCGTGGTGGTGGGAAAACGCGGCACCGCACGGCTGACGGTCGAGGAACTCACCGGCGCGCTGTTTCGCTCGCATGGATCGGTTGCCCACAAGGATGCAATTCTCGATGCCACTGCCGCCGCACGGCTGGTGGCGACGTGGAAGGACGAAGGCCTGAGCGTCGGCTTCACCAATGGCTGCTTCGATATCCTTCATGCCGGCCATGTCAGCCTTTTGCACGCGGCGCGCAGCCAGTGCGACCGGCTGGTTCTCGGCCTCAACAGCGATGCCTCGGTGCGCCGGCTGAAAGGGCCGGGGCGCCCGGTCAACGACGAGCATGACCGGGCCTGCGTGCTGGCGGCGCTTGCCTCGGTCGATGCCGTCGTCGTCTTTGAGGAAGACACGCCGCTCGCGCTGATCGAGGCGCTGAAGCCCGACATACTGGTCAAGGGCGCCGACTATACGATCGATCAGGTGGTCGGCGCCGAAATCGTGCAAAAGGCGGGCGGCCGCGTCGTGCTGGTCGATCTCGTCGCCGGCAAGAGCACCACCGGCACCATCGGCAAGTTGCGCGCCGGCAGCACAAACTGAGGTTTTCATGTCCGAACTGAACGACTATCTGGTCCGCTCGGCGGCCGCGATCACCGCAATGGTCGAGCGCGACCTCACCAGCGAGATGGAGCGGGCGGTTGCCACCGTCGTGGCCGCGCTTTCGCAGGGCAAGGCGCTGCTGATCTGCGGCAATGGCGGCTCGGCCAGCGACGCCATCCATATCGCCGGCGAACTGGTCGGCCGCTTCCTGAAGGAGCGCAAGGCCTACAACGTCATCGCGCTGCCGGCCAATGCGGCGGTGCTGACCGCCTGGGGCAATGATTACGGCTTCGATACGGTGTTTTCACGCCAGGTCGAGGCGCATGGTGCCGCGGGCGCCGTGCTGCTCGCCATCTCGACCAGCGGCAACTCGCCCAGTATCCTCGCCGCCGCCGAACAGGCGCGCATGATGGACATGACGGTGATCAGCCTGACCGGCGACAGCGGCGGCAAGCTCAAGCCGCTCTCCGATATACTGCTCAACGTGCCCTCGACCTCGACGCCGATCATCCAGCAGGGGCATCTGTGTCTCTATCATCATCTGTGCGAAATGGTCGAAGCGCGCCTCTGTGATGGCTGACATCGGCCCGGTCGTGAGGTCTGATCATTACCCGCTCGAAGCGCCGGGCCTGTGGGTCGAGCGGGTCGGCAGCTCCGCTTTTCCAGCTGGCACGCCGGCGCTGTTCCTCGACCGCGACGGCACCATCAATGTCGATAGCGGCTACCCCAGCGATCCGGCTGACATCGTGCTGCGGCCGCAGATGCTGCCGGTGATCCGAACGGCCAACATCGCCGGCGTTCCGGCAATCGTGGTCTCCAATCAATCAGGCATAGCCCGCGGCTATTTCGGCTGGCCGGAGTTCGCCGCGGTCAATGCCCGGCTGCTGGCGCTTCTCGAAGCGCAGAATTGCCGGATCGATCTGATGCTCGCCTGCGCCTACCATTCGAGCGGGACGGGCGAGCTGGCAGCAGCTGATCATCCGATGCGCAAGCCCAATCCGGGCATGCTTCTGCGCGCCCGCGATCTGCTGTGCGTGGATATCAGCCGATCGATCATCGTCGGCGATAAGGCCGATGACATGGAAGCCGGACGGCGAGCCGGGCTCTGCGAGGGTTGGCTGGTGAACGGCAGATCCAATCGGACTTCCGGCGAAGGTGCGTCCAGGATGCGTAACCTGACGACCGATAACGATCACAGCAAACTCTGCGACGCCATCGCCGAGCTCGGCCGGATTAAGGTCTCACTTCGCTGAAAGCCACCAGGCCCTCGTCCTTGACGCGACGGATGGTCAGTGCCGTCCGCACCGTGTCGACATTCGGCGCCGAGGCCAGTTCCTCGATGACGAAGGTCTGAAAGGCGCCGAGGTCGCTCGCCACGCAATGCAGCAAGAAGTCGGATTCGCCCGACACCATCCAGGCGTCGCGAACGATCGGCCAGCCGCGGGTGCGTTCGGCGAAGGTTTTCAGCTCCGCGTCGGCCTGGTGATGCAGGCCGATGAGGCAAAAGGCGACGACGTCCAGGCCGAGCGCCGGCGCATTGAGCAAGGCGCGATAGCCGCGGATGATGCCGGTCTCTTCCAGCCGCCTGACGCGACGCAGGCATGGCGGCGCCGAAATGCCGACGCGGCCGGACAATTCGACATTGGTCATGCGCCCGTCGTGCTGAAGCTCGCGCAGGATCTTCCAGTCAATGGCATCGAGATCGGCTTTGAGCGGCATGGATACCTTCGGCGCTTCACGCAAGAATCTTTCGTGATTTTGTAAACGACTTTGGTGTCCATTCCATCCCTTCAGTCGCTGATTTTGGCACAGTCGCCCGCGCAAGATGTTCATGGATCGTCTGTTTGCGGGGAAGCTTTCCGGGGACGAAGGCGAGGTCGTCTTGCTGGCGTCGCCCGCAACACCTAGATTAGGGCCGAAATCGATCCCTGTGCCGGACGCTTCATTCGCGTCCGGTTGTTGTGAAAGCCCTGATATGACGTCCAAGCACGCACCCGTTCTCATCATCGGCTCCGGTCCCGCCGGCTATACGGCGGCGATTTACGCCGCCCGCGCCATGCTGAAGCCGATGCTGGTCGCCGGCCTGCAGCAGGGCGGCCAGTTGATGATCACCACCGATGTCGAAAACTATCCGGGCTTCGCCGATCCGATCCAGGGTCCGTGGCTGATGGAGCAAATGCTGAAACAGGCCGAGCATGTCGGCACCGACGTCATCAACGACATCATCACCGAGGTCGACCTCAATGTGCGGCCGTTCCGTGCCAAAGGCGATTCCGGCGCTACCTATACCGCCGACGCGCTGATTATCGCCACCGGTGCGCAGGCGAAATGGCTGGGCATCCCGAGCGAACAGACTTTTATGGGCTTCGGCGTGTCGGCCTGCGCCACCTGCGACGGCTTCTTCTATCGCGGCAAGGATGTCGCGGTGATCGGCGGCGGCAATTCGGCGGTGGAGGAGGCGCTTTACCTTTCCAACCTGGCCAAGAGCGTGACGGTCATCCACCGACGCAGCGACTTCCGCGCCGAGCGCATCCTCAGCGAGCGGCTGTTCAAGAAGGACAATGTCCGCGTTATCTGGGACACCGTCGTCGACGAGATCACCGGTCAGGCCGGCAAGATGCCGCTGCCGCCGTCGGTGGAAGGACTGAAGCTGCGCAATCTGGTGACTGGCCAGGAGATGCATCTGATGGTCGACGGCGTGTTCGTGGCGATCGGCCATGCGCCGGCGGTCGAGCTGTTCGCCGGCAAGCTGAAGCAGAAGCCGAACGGCTATCTGTGGACGGCGCCGGATTCGACCTGCACCGACGTGCCGGGCGTGTTCGCCGCCGGCGACGTGACCGACGACATCTACCGCCAGGCGGTGACGGCGGCGGGGCTCGGCTGCATGGCCGCGCTCGAGGCGGAAAAGTACCTCGCCGGGATCGAAGTTCACCGCGAAGCGGCGGAGTAAACAAGCGGCCGAGAAAAGCCGTGCAAAAGCCTGATTTTTCATTCAGACGCCAGAAAACAGAATGGGGGCATCATGGCGTTGGACTGGGACAAGCTACGCGTGTTTCACGCTGCGGCGGAAGCTGGGTCGTTCACCCACGCCGCCGAGACACTGCATCTGTCGCAATCGGCGATCTCGCGGCAGGTCAGCGCGCTCGAACATGATGTCGGCGTGCCGCTGTTCAATCGCCATGCCCGCGGCCTGGTGCTGACCGAGCAGGGTGAGATGCTGTTCCGCACGGCGCATGACGTGCTGATGAAGCTGGAGACGATCAAGTCGCGGCTGACCGAGGCCAAGGATCGGCCTTCCGGCGTGCTCAGGGTGACGACCACAGTGGGGCTCGGTGCCGGCTGGCTGACCGAGCGCGTGCAGGAATTCATCGAGCTCTATCCCGAGATCAGCCTGCAGCTGATCCTGGCGAACGAGGAACTCGATCTCACCATGCGCCGGGCGGACTGCGCGATCCGGCTGCGCCAGCCGCAGCAGCCCGATCTCATCCAGCGCCGCCTGTTCACGGTGCATTTCCATCTCTACGCCGCCCCTTCCTACGTCAACAAATACGGCAAGCCGGCGTCGATCGCCGAGCTGAAGAGCCATCGCATCGTCACCTTCGGCGTGCCGGTGCCGGCGCATCTGTCGGAATTGAACTGGCTGGAAACGGTCGGCGATTTCGAAGGCGGGCAAAGGGTGCCGACGCTGCAGATCAACGACATATTGTCGATCAAGCGCGCGGTCCAGGGTGGCGCCGGCATCGCCATGCTGCCCGACTATGTGGTCAGCAAGGATTCAGGCCTGGTGCAGTTGCTGCCGGAGACCGAAGTGCCGTCCTTCGACACCTATTTCGCCTATCCCGATGCGATGAAGAACCAGGCGAAGCTGCACGTCTTCCGCGATTTCATCATCGCCAAGGCGCGTAGTTGGTCATTCTAAACCTCTGCACATCCCTTACCACCATGCATTGCGGACGATCCACTCCTACTGGCCGCGCCATGGCGTCAGGCGGGGGAGCCAGCCTGGAACGGCATGGCGGTAGGCCTCGTACTCGGCGCCATAGCGGCGGGCAAGCGTCGGTTCCTCATGGAACTTCACGAACGAGACCATGGCGACGGCGGCGATAGCGGCATAGGCGACGAGAGCCGCGCTCGAAAACAGCAGCGCCTGGCCAAGGATGATCGCCAGCACAGCCACATACATCGGGTTGCGGACATGGCGGTAGATGCCGCCGACAACCAGTCGATCGGTTGGGGCGACCGGAGCGGGCGTGCCTCGGCCTTCGAGAGCAAAACGGGCAAAGGCATGAAGCAGCAAGGCCGTTGCAACGACAATCAGGACCCAGCCGACCGGGACCAGGCCGGGCAGGGTCGACCATGGCATGCGATAGCGATCGGTCAACAGCCAGGGCAGCAATCCCGCGACCACACCGGGCGCTGCGATGAAGAACAGCGCGCTGCCGGCGATCGCCTGACGGGTCCTCATCGGGGCTTCCTTGGTCGCGATTTTCGGGCCGATGCATGTCTGCCCCAAAAATAATGGCTGCCGCAAAAATAAACGCGCGCTGCCTGATTCGCCATCATTCGTTGTTTTCTGCATTCTGGACCGAAAATCGGTGCTGGTTCGCTATTTCGCAGTGATTCTTGACTGGCTGCGCACCGCATTTCTTCTGGTCCTACGAGGCCAAGCAATGGCTTAGACCACAGCCTGTGTCATTTTGCATGCGAGTGTTGCAAAATAGATGCTTGTTTCTTGGGCATGATGAGCACATATATGGATCATCTCCTGGGCGCGTTCTCCTCCCATTAGCGCCCTCGAGTGTTCCCCTCTGGAGGTTAGCCTTAACAGGCACTTCCAATCAAACTCAGCCGGATCTTCGTTGATCCGGCTTTTTTGATTCCCGATCCCTGCCGGCGCTGACGCAAAGCCGACCGAAATTGTCATGTAACAGTGACATGTAACCTCAGGTAACATGTCGCAGGCGCGCAGCATCGACTAAGCAGATCATAGGACGCGGTGTGGTTCGTGCGGGAGATGGGGGCATCACTCGGACGATCCGGGCTCAGGCGGCTACCGCGTCCGAACTATTCTTCCGCTGAGGCTGTCAAGCGTTGGCGGCATGTGCGGCGGACCTGCCATTTCGCCTCCCACGAAGACGGTCCGCAAGAGAACGGCGTCCGGATCATTTCCGGACGCCGTTTCCTTGTGTTCTGCAGCCTGACCGTCGCCAAGTTCAAGTGTCAGGCAGCCTTGCCATTGGCGTTCAACGCCTCGTCGGCCAGGCGGCCGGTGAGTTCGGCCATATGGTCGAAGCTGGCACGATAGCTGGCCACGCCCGCGGTGGCCGAACGCAGCTCGATGATCAGATCGCCGATCTCGGCCTGCGGCATGGTCGCCTCGACGACATCCCATCCCGGCCAGCCGGGCCGCGCATCATAGCCGAGGATTTGGCCGCGCCGCTGCGGGATCAGGGCGATGATTTTCGATGTCGCGTCGGACGGCGTGACGATTTCCACCTTCATGATCGGTTCAAGCAGCACCGGCGAGCAGGCGGCCATGCCTTCCTTCATCGCCAGCTTTGCCGCCATCTGGAAGGCCATGTCCGACGAATCGACGGAATGATAGGAGCCGTCCGACAGGTTGACGGCGACGTCGACCACCGGAAAGCCGAGCGGGCCCGATTTCAGATAATCGCGCACGCCGGCCTCGACCGACTGGATATAGGTTTTCGGCACGGCGCCGCCGGTGATGGTGTCGGTGAACTGGAAACCGGAGCCGCGCGGCAGCGGCTTGATCTCGATCACCACGTCGCCGAATTGGCCATGGCCGCCCGACTGCTTCTTGTGACGGCCACGCTGCTGCGCCGCTTTGCGGATCGTCTCGCGGTAAGGCACGGCCGGCGGATGGCCTTCGACCGGAATCTGGTTCTTGCCCTCCAGCCGCTCGCGCACGACACGCAGATGCATTTCGCCATGGCCCGACAGCACGGTTTCGGCCGAATCCTGATTGTGGCGCACGCTGAGCGAGGGATCTTCCTCGGCAAGGCGCTGGATGGCCGCCGACATCTTGACCTCGTCCTTGCGTTCCTTCGGTCGCAACGCAAAGGCAAAGACCGGTTGCGGCGGCGTCAGCGTGACCAAGGGGTTGATGCCGCCCTTGATCGAGCTCAAGGTCTGACCGGTCGTGACCTCGTCCATCTTGCCGAGCGCGACGGTGTCGCCGGCCGGGGCCGAGGTGAGCTTGGTCTGGTCCTTGCCGAGCATTCTGTAGATGCCGGAGACCTTTGCCGTCGCGCCGTTCGAAAGGAAGAGCTCGGAGGCGTCGGCAAGCTGGCCGGACAGGATGCGCGAGATCGACAGCTTGCCGCCATGCGCGGTGTGGATGGTCTTCATCACCTGGACCACGGTCGCATTGCCGTCTGGTGCGTCGAGGCGCTTGTGTGTTGCTTCAACATCAGGCGCGTCGTGGCGGATCGTTTTTAGCAGCCGCAGCACACCATTGCCCTTCTCGGCGGTGCCGATCAGCACCGGCGTCACGGCACCATCGCGCAAGTCGGCGGCCAGGTCGTCGAAGACGGCGTCCTTGGGCGGCTCGATCTCGTCGAGCAGCTGCTCCATCAGTTGATCATCATGGTCGGCGAGCGTCTCCAGCATGGAAAAGCGCGCTTCGAGCTCGCGCGCCTTGTCGTCGCTGGGGATCTGGGCGACTTCGCTTTCGGCATATTCGCGATAGATGTAGGCGCGCTCCAGCGCCAGATCGATCGAGCCGATCACCACGCCGTCCTTGCGCAGCGGGATCTGGCGCAGCAGCAAAGGCACCGAGCTCGCCGGCTGCAACATCTTCAGCGTGTCGCGCACGCCTGATATCGCCTTGTCGACCTTGTTGAGGAACATGATGCGCGGCACGCCGAGATCATCGAGCTTGCGCATGATCAGCTGCAGGGCAGGGATCTTCTTCTCGTCGGCTTCGGCGACGACCACGGCGATGTCGCAGGCGGCCAGAACCGGCTCTGCCTCGAAGGAGAATTCGATGGAGCCGGGACAATCGACGAAGGTGAGTTGCTCGCCCATGAAGTCGGTGGTGGCAAACGTCGCCTCAACGCTCATGGCGTGGGCGCGTGCCTCGGGCGAATGATCGGAAACTGTGTTTCCCGAGGAGACCGGATTCTGGCGGGGGATGGCGCCCGTACGGGCCAATATGGCTTCGAGAAGTGTCGTCTTACCGCTTGCAAAGGGACCGACGATGGCAATGCATTTCGGTCCCGTGCGTCGTCCTCCGGCGCGAGTTCCCATGACTGACCTCCACTCAGGCGTTTCCCTGGGAGCGGCGGCCGGCCTGTCGACCGTCGCGGGCGGGGCTTTTTCAGTTTGCCGCCTACCCAAAGGCATCGTCCCACGGGTTAGGCGGGAGGGCAAGTGATTTGAGAATCGGGTGACTTGAGAATCGGGGGATCGCCTGATGTCGCGGATGTTGAGCCATGATCGGCGAAGCGTCGATCGCGGGTCTGGGCTTTCCGTCAATGCCGTGACAGGTCGCCGAACGGCAGCAAAAGCGGTTGCGCCATGATGGTTATCGGATGAAAGTGCCGCTTCCTGCGAGAAAAAGGAGCGGATCGTCGCCGACCGATCCGCCATCAGCTTGAGGACTTTGCGACGATGAAGATCATTGCTTGCGGCAGCGTGCCGACCGTCATTGCGCCGGAAAAGTACTTCACCGGCCGCGTGTGGCAGACGCCGATCATCGAGAAGGAAGCGCCGGCGCGGCTACGCGCCCTCATGGTCGGTTTCGAGCCCGGCGCGCGTACCCACTGGCATACGCATCCGCTGGGCCAGACGCTCTATGTCGTGTCAGGCGCCGGCCTGGCGCAAAGCTGGGGCGAGCCGATACAGGCAATCAGGGCCGGCGACGTCATCTCGTTTGCGCCTGACGAAAAGCATTGGCACGGGGCCGGTCCAAAATCGGCGATGGCCCATATCGCCATGCAGGAGGCGCTCGACGGCGTCCATGCCGACTGGCTGGAGACGGTGACCGACGAGCAGTATGGCGGCGTTGATCGGACCTGAAAGCGCGTCGCGTCTGATCATTGGTCGAGTCTGATCATTGTAGGTGATTTCCACGCTCAGGTTTGGGTTTCATGTCGAACCGTCGCTTGCCTCTTGTTGCCGCAGTCTATCTCGGCACATTCGTCGCACTGCTCGACATCAGCATCGTCAACGTCGCCCTGCCGACGATCCAGATTGCGCTCGGCATCGATTTCGCTGGGCTGCAATGGGTGATCGACGCCTACACGCTTTGCCTGTCGGCCTTCATGCTGTCGGCAGGCCTGATCGGCGACCGCTACGGGCGCAAGCGCTCCTGGCTGGCAGGCATCGGCATCTTCGTGGCTGGCTCTGCCATATGTGCAATCGCGCCCAACCTGTCGGTGCTGCTGGTGGGCCGGGTGGTGCAGGGGATAGCCGGATCGCTGATCATTCCGGGTGCGCTGTCGATTCTGACGCAGGCGTTTCCCGACGGTCGCGAGCGTGCCGGCGTTATCGGAGGCTGGGCGTCGTTCGCAGCTGTCTCGCTGCTCACCGGCCCGGTCGTCGGCGGCATCCTGGTCGAAACCGCCGGATGGCAGAGCATTTTCCTGATCAACCTGCCGCTCGGCCTGGCCACGATCGCGCTCGGTGCGGCTTCGATCGTAGAGACTTCACACCCTGAGCATGCCCATCTCGACCTTGTCGGCCTGGCGCTCAGCATTCTGTGGCTGGGCGCGCTGACCTTCGGTCTGATCACGGCGGGCGAAAACGGTTGGGGCGATCGAGAGGCTGTTATCGCCCTTGTCGTCGGCTTCGCCGGCCTAGTGGCATTCCTTGTCTTCGAGGCGCGTACGCCGCGGCCGATGCTGCCGCTTGGCCTGTTTCGCGACGTTCGCTTCGCCGTCGCCAATGTCGCCTCGTTCGCGCTCGGCCTCACCTCCTACACCAGCGTCTTCCTCTATTCGATATTCCTGCAGCAGGCACAGGGCTGGTCGCCGACACAGACCGGCCTGTGCATGGCACCGCTGTTCCTCGTCCAAATGGTCGTGTCGCCGGCGATCGGCAGGCTCAGTCAGCGCTACGGACACTCGGCGCTGATGACATCGGGCTATCTTTCGAGCGGTCTTTCCATGCTGGGCATGTGCTGGGTTGGACCCTCGACACCCTATGTGACGATCGGCCTGCTGTTTGCCGTCGGCGGTCTCGGCAATGCGCTGTCCATCCCGACCGGCAGCGCTGCCGCGATGTCGTTTGCGCCGCGCGAGCGTTCGGGCATGGTGTCGGCGGTGATCAACGCAACCCGCCAGGGCGGCACCGCCATCGGCATCGCCCTGCTCGGCGCCTTGATGAGCATGCGGGCAACAGCCCTGCTGACGGCGCATCTTGAAAATGCCGGTGTCGCCAATGCCGGAGCGGTGGCCCGCGCCGCGGTTTCAAGGCACCATTTCGCAGCCGATGCGGCGATGGGCAAGGACGGCCTGCGCGATCTGTTCGCAGCCGCCTATGCCGGGGGCTTCCATGCGGCGATGCTGACGGCCGCCATCGTTTCGTTCATCACGGCCGGGCTTCTGGCCGCCATTCTGGCGCCGGCCGAGGCTCGTTCGGCGCGCGAAACCAATCAAAGTCGCCAGGGATGAGGCTGGCGCCGACCGCCAAAACCCGATTGCGAGCCGGATTTGGTGTTCGATATGCGCTTGATCAGGTCAGCGAGGCGGTGAAGCGCTGGATGCGGGCGCAGGCCTCTTCGAGCAACGCCTCCGAGGTGGCATAGGAGATGCGGAAGTTCGGGCCGAGGCCGAATGCCGAACCGAACACGACCGCCACGCCCTCGGCCTCGAGCAGTTCCGAGCAGAAGGCTTCGTCGCTGTCGATCAGCTTGCCGGCTTTGGTCTTCTTGCCGATCAACTGGGAACAGGACGGATAGACGTAGAAAGCCCCTTCGGGAGACGGACATGTGATGCCGCGCGCCTGATTGAGCATCGACACGACAAGATCGCGCCGAGCCTGGAAAATCGCCTTGTTTTTCGCAATGAAATCCTGCGGACCGTTCAGCGCCTCGACCGATGCCCACTGGGCAATGGTGCAGGCGCCGGAGGTCTGCTGGCCCTGGATCATGTCCATCGCCTTGATCAGCGCCACCGGCCCGGCCGCATAGCCGATGCGCCAGCCTGTCATCGCATAGGCCTTCGACACGCCGTTCATGGTCAGGGTGCGCTCATAAAGCTTCGGCTCGACCTCGGCGATGGTCGTGAAGACGAAATCGCCGTAGATCAGGTGCTCGTACATGTCGTCGGTCAGCACCCAGACATTGGGGTGTTCGAGCAGCACGTCGGCCAGAGCGCGCAACTCAGCCTCGCTGTAGGCGGCGCCCGACGGGTTCGACGGTGAGTTCATCAACAGCCATTTGGTGCGCGGCGTGATCGCCTTTTGCAACGCCGCCGCCGTCAGCTTGAAGCCGTTGTCGATGGAGGTGTCGGCAAATGCCGGGGTGCCGCCGCAGATCGCTACCATCTCGGGATAGCTGACCCAGTACGGCCTCGGAATGATGACCTCGTCGCCGGGGTTCAGCGTCGCCATGAAGGCATTGAACAGGATCTGCTTGCCGCCGGTGCCGACGATGGTCTGCTCCGGCCGGTAGTCGAGATTGTTCTCGCGCTTGAATTTTTGGGCGATTGCCTCGCGCAGCGGCACGATGCCGGAAACTGGAGGATATTTCGTTTCGCCGCGGCGGATGGCCTCGATCGCAGCGTTCTTGATATTGTCCGGCGTGTCGAAGTCCGGTTCGCCGGCACCCAGCCCGATCACGTCACGGCCGGCGTTTTTCAGCTCGCGCGCTTTCTGCGTCACTGCGATGGTCGCGGAAGGCTTTACGCGGGAAAGGGCGTCGGCAAGAAAGGCCATGACGGCGTTGTCTCCTGTAGGGCCGGGCGGTCCATCCGACCGCGGCGTCTCTCATGTCGCATCATCCCGCCAAGCGCAAGCATTGTCGGATGAGCCAGACCTCAAATCCCCGGCAAATCCGGCAACAATAAATTCACTTACCCGCGGTAAAACTCCGGTTGGCTGGATCACGACCCATTCCACCAGTCTCGCAACGGGAGGAACCGTGTCGCGCAGCATCGGGCTTGCCCATATCGTCCGCCACGATGACGGCACCGCCAGCGGTGTCTGGGGCAATTATACGCTGCAAAGCGCCTTCCAGCCGATTTTTGCCTTCAGCAACGGCAAATTGTCCATCACCGGATTCGAGGGCCTGATCCGGCCGTTCCGCGACGCCGAGCCGCAGACGCCGGTGAGTTTTTTCAACGCCTGTCCGACGGTCGACCGCCTGCATATCGAGGCGCTGACAAGGACGCTGCACCTTTTGAACGCCGGCGCCTGCCTGCCGCAGGAGGCATTCATTTTCATCAACTTCGATCCGTCGGTGTTCACCGATCGCAGCATCGCCGACAGTGCGCTGCGCGACATGCGGCTGGTGCTGCATGAGGCCGGGATCGATGCGAACCGCGTCGTCTGCGAGGTGACCGAGCAAAAGTCGGCGTCGCAGGAAACGCTCTACAATTTCGTCGAGGCGCTCAGGGCCAACGGGTTTCGCATCGCGGTCGACGACTACGGCGCCGAAGAGTCCGACATCAACCGGATCAAGGAGCTCAGGCCTGACATCGTCAAATTCGACGCCAACTGGATCATGCAACTGATGGAGTCCGGCGCCGGCTTCGCGCTGCTGACCGCCATGGTGGCAAGTTTCGAACAGCAAGGCATCCGCACCGTGTTCGAGGGCATCGAGGAGGGCTGGCAGCTTGAACTGGCCGAGAAATCGGGAGCCTCGATGGTGCAGGGATTCGCGCTGGCGCGCCCGGAGCTTGCACCGACCAGCTTTCACGTCTTCGGCAACGAAAGCCAAGTCTTCGGCAAGGAAAGGCAGATGCCGGTGACGGCGCCTGACGCCGGCGCGGCGCCTGCGACCGTCTCGCCTTCGCCGCGGCCGAAACGGGCTTTCGGGCGCAAGGTGGTGCCATGACCGGGCGGCGCGACAGGCGGCGCAATGTCGGCGAGGCAATCTTTGCCGACGAAGTCGGGATCGAATATGGCGTCTATGGCGCGTTCCGGCTGAGGAGCGCCTACCAGCCGATCTTTGCGCCGCACGGCAGGTTTTTGAAGGCCGTCGCCGTCGAAGGCCTGATCGAGCCGCACCGCGCCGGCAGGCCGGTCGCGCCGCGCGTATTCTTCGAGGGCATCCCCGTGGCGGATCGCCTGTTCGTCGAGACGATGTGCCGGGTGCTGCACCTGCGGAATTTCCGCAACATCGGCGTCGGCGGGCTCGACCTGTTCTTCAACTACAATCCGCTGATCAACGATGACCCCGGGCGAGCGCTGGCAGAAATCAGGCTGATGACCAGGCGTCTCGCCGAGTTCGACCTGCACCCCGGCATGCTGGTTTGCGAGATCACCGAGCAGGCGGCTGAAGACAAGGTGCTCGTCAGCCTGGCGCGCGAGATGCGGCGTGACGGCATCCGCATCGCCATCGACGATTTCGGCACCGGGCATTCGACGGAAGAACGGGTCGCTCTTGTCCAGCCCGACATCGTCAAGATCGACGGCACCTGGTTCGCGGAATTCTGCCGCCATGCCGCCGCCGAACGGTTTTTCCGGCCGCTGGTCTCGGCGCTGCATGACCGCGGCGCCAAAGTGCTGGTCGAAGGCATCGAGCAAGCCACGCATCTGCGCGTCGCGCTGGACGGCGGCGTTGACCTGATGCAGGGATTTTACCTTGCCCGGCCGGCGCTGGCCGGCACGGTCTTCGACGAGGAGCCGCTGCCCATCGACAGGCTGCTTGGCATGGCCAACAACGTCGTGCCGTTGTTTGGGTGATCTATCAGCGGCGTTGATGGTTGCGCCAAAACAAATCACTGGATGAAGCCGTCGCTGCCAGGATAATTGCCGCTAAAGGCGGCTCCGCCGAGGGGAGCGGCGATGGGAGCACCAATGACCATACTCTATGGAATGATCGACAGCGGCAATTGCTACAAGCCGCGCCTGTTGATGGCCAAGCTCGGCATCGCTTTCACCAATGTCGAGGTCAGCTCGCACACCGGCGACACGCGCAAGCCGGACTATGTCGCCAAGAACCCGAACGCCATGGTGCCGCTGCTTGAACTCGACGACGGCCGGCGGCTTGCCGAATCCAACGCCATTCTGCTCTATCTCGCCGAAGGCACGCGGTTGCTGCCGGCCGACAGATACGAGCGGGCACTGGCCTATCAATGGCTGTTCTTCGAGCAGTACAGCCACGAACCCTATATCGCGGTGCGCAATGCGCTGCTGACCTTTCCCGAACGGGCCAAGGACGCGACGCCGGAACGGCTGGCGCTGACGCTGGAGCGCGGCAACAAGGCGCTCGGCGTGATGAACAAGCATCTGGCGGGCAGTGCGTTCTTTGCCGGCGAGGCCTTGAGCGTCGCCGACATCGCGCTCTACGCCTATACGCATACGGCCGAGATGGGCGGTTTTCAGCTCGACGCCTACCCGGCGGTGGCGGCCTGGCTGAAACGGGTCGAGACTGATCCTGGGCATGTGCCGATGGAGTGGCTGGGGTAGTTCTGTCCTTACGGCTACTTCAGGAGGCGGTCATATTCGGAGTGGGTGCCGATCCAAAACCAGACAACGTCATCGTGGTCACGGACAGCTACGGCGCGGTAGTTGAGATCAACCCGCGCCGACCAATAGCGTCCGACCTGTTTGAAATGCAGCGACGGGTGAAACGGATCAGAACGCAGCTTGGCGAAACGTTTGTCCGCCTTTGCTCTGATCGATGAGGGCCGTTTTGCATAAGCCTCCCAGAATAAGGGAGTGGCGACATGATTCACAAAGACCGGGTCCGGCCGGCGCGATGGTCGGCCAAGGCCTGCTCGGCAAGTTTATCCAGCCTGCCAGCCTTGGCGTCGGCTTCGATCTGCCGATCCCACATCTCCGCTTTCAGTGCCTCGAACCAGGCGGCAAATGCCTTCAGTTCCTCAGGGCTCAGTTCGGCGACGGATTTCTCAATCTGTTCAAGCTTGCTCATCGCCTAAAAATACCATGATTGGCACAATTAGGCCAAGGTAGCTGTTTCATCCGGAAATCCGGACAGCAAAAAGGCGGGACAAAATCCCGCCTTCCCATGCTTGGTAGCCTGATCGGGAGCGCTTTGGCCGGGCCGGCAGCAATCTGCTGCTTCGGCTTGTCGGGTTCTTTCCGCTCCGGCGCGCTTCTCGCGCGACCGTCAGTACATCCGTGACTTGCCGCGCGCCCCGAGCTATCGCCCGGCGCGCGCCATTCGCAAAATCAGGCTGCCTTGCTCAGAGATCCAGCGGACGACTTGCCAGTGCGGCGGTCCTGCTCGATCTCGAAGTTGATCTTCTGGCCTTCGACCAGGGTCGACAGCCCAGCGCGCTCGACTGCGGAGATGTGGACGAAAACGTCCGCGCCGCCGCTGTCAGGCTGGATGAAGCCGAAACCCTTGGTGGAATTAAACCACTTGACCGTACCTGTTGCCATTTCGATAGTCCTTATACGTTTGCTTTAGCTTGACTGAACCGAAGTCCAGCCGGTTTGTATCGAGATTTTGGAGATAGACGTCAGCAAACGCGAATATCGCGAGGCCCGGATCGATCGGCCGAAATATCAATGGACCTCATATAGTCCGCTTCTCCGCAAAAAACAAGACTGCGCGAAAAAAGGCGCTGATGCGGCGCTGCCCAATGGCCGCCCCAATCGCGTGAAAGCGTTGAACGTCGGGCGTTGCACCGGGTCGCATGGCCTATGGTGCACGCTGCGGGGAAGGATCGTGCCGCCTCCGGGCGTCCGGTCCTGTTTGGGGAGAGGACCATGAAAACTGTCCTGTTTGCCGCCTGTCTGACGCTGATGGCCGCCGAGGCGCAGGCGATCTCGCGCTATGACCCGAGCCGCATGAGCTGCGGCACGGTGCGCGCGACGATCGCACGGGAAGGCGCCGTCATCCTGCGTTATCAGTCGACGCGCACGCCGGGGCTGCCGCTCTACGACCGTTATGTGCGGAGCCAGAGTTTCTGCAACATGGGCGAGGTCAGGGCACGCGCTTCGGTGCCGAGCGCCGATACCAACTCCTGCATCGTCTACAAGTGCAAGCGCGTGGAAACAGACCGGCATTTCCGCCGGCGCATCTTTCCGGACTAGCAATGCCGGCCTCAAAATCCAAAAGAGACCTGCGCCGGCGGCGGCGGACCGACGCGCACGCCTTCCATCGTCAGCATCTTCTCCTTGGTGGTCGAGCCGCCCGGCGCTGAAAAACCGCCGATCTTGCCGCCGGCGGCAAGAATGCGGTGGCAAGGGATGACCAGCGGCACCGGGTTGGCGCCGAGCGCGGCGCCCGTCTCTCGCGCCAGCCCGGCATGGCCGGCGCGCCTGGCCAGTTCGCCATAGGTGGTGGTCTCGCCATAGGCGAGCTTGCGCGCCGCGTCGTAGATTGCGAGGCGGAAATCGTCGACACCGGTGAGATCGACCGGCACACCGGAGAAATCCACGTCCTCGCCGGCGGCATAGGCCTTTATCGACGCGATCAGCTCGGCAACCCATTGCGGTCGGGCGCTCGAAGCGGCGTTGCCGGCATGGCGCAGCAACCGCCGTTCCACCGCGTCGCGGCTGCGCTGGGGCAGGCAAAGCCTCGTCAGCCCGGCCTCGCTCCAGGCGATGCCGATGAAGCCGATCACGGTTTCGAAGACGGCGTGGCCGGCGATGGCTTGAGAGGTGTCTTCCATGATGTGCTCCTTTCCCTGGGAACGAATGGCAATCAAGTACATATCGAGAACGAGATATCGCATTCTCAGGGGTCTGTTGCCACCCGAAAACCATTGGAAATCCCAACTGGCTGCGGATTGCCGGGGGAAAGGCGGTGGTGTAAGGACTTCTTAACAGACGAACCGGACCCGAGCGCGGCTTGCCAGCAAAAATCATCTTTCCCGCGATCGGCGTAATGCTCGCTGCGGCCGGTCTCAGCGGCTGCACTTCGACCGCGCAGACCAAGGCCGTGCCTTCCCTGACTGAAAGCGCCGCAGCTGCTAGCGATGCCGGCTATGCGCTGGCGCTGCCCGACACGGTTTCGGTGCTGCCGGAATCGTCCGGCGTCACGCCCGTCCAGACCGCGGCGCTGGCCGTCGATCCCGCCGCGACGCCTGTCCAGCCAGCGGCCTTTGCCGGCCCGACGCCGTTGGCCGCAACTTCGCCTGCAGCCATGACGGCCGATGCCGCGCCAGCCGGCACAGCGCCTGTCTATGCTACCGCCGCCGTTGCGATGCCGGTCACCGGCGAGACAGGCAAGACGATGCCCGGCGTCCAGCAGGTCGCCTACGCCCTGCCTGAGAATCAGTCCGCCCTGCTTTCGACCAGCCCTGCCAAACAGTATTCCGCGGGACCGCGCGGCGAGATCGAGCGGCTGATCGAGAAATATGCCGTCCTCTATCAGGTTCCGGTCGATCTGGTGCGCCGCGTCGTCAAGCGCGAGAGCACCTTCAATCCCAAGGCCTACAATCGCGGCCACTGGGGGCTGATGCAGATCAAGCATGCGACGGCGCGCGGCATGGGCTATGACGGGCCGGCGAGCGGGTTGTTCGACGCCGAGACCAATCTGAAATATGCGGTGAAATATCTTCGTGGCGCCTGGCTGGTGGCCGGCGGCAACGCCAAGCGCGCCGACCGGCTCTACCAGAGCGGCTATTATTACGACGCCAAGCGCAAGGGCATGCTGGAACAAACCGGCCTGGGCCGCGACCGCAGTCGGCGTCGCCTGCAGCCCGACGCCTAAAAGCGCGTCGCGTGTGAACGGATACATGCGACACGCTTTTAGTTCTTGTTTTTATGCATGTCGTTATCGCAAAACCGCTGCGCACTTTTGCGCGACAGGCATTGAACACCATGCCTGAGCCGCGCCCGCCGGGGCCGAACGACATAAGGCTGCGCAAGATCCTCGACGACACGCTCGCCCCGCCGCGCTGGCCGGAAGGTTTCGTCATGCGCGGTTTTGAGGCCGCCGACGCGCTGGCTTTGCATACGCTGCTGACCACCGTCTTCGACGATGGCGCCGACGGGCCGTTCGACGAATGGTGGCCGCGTATTTCAAACGACGCGGAATTCGACCCTGCCTTGTGTTTCCTGGTCATCGACAGCAAGGGTCGGCTGGCAGGCGCGGCATTGTGCTGGACGAGGGCGTTCGTCAAAGACCTTGCCGTCCACCCCGAGGCGCGCGGCCGAGGCATCGCCGAAGCGCTGATGTGGCACGTCTTCACCACCTTTCACGCACGCGGCGCTGCGCATGTCGATCTCAAAACCAACACGGTTGAGAATGCTGCCGCGGTCAGGCTTTACGAGCGGCTGGGGATGTTCGAAGTCGACTGGACGGGGTGAGCTGCGGTTGGCGAAGCCGATCAGCGAGCATTGTGCGGAAACGAAGTGTCCACCAAGGCGGCAGGCTGCATCTTGCCGGCAACCGTTCAGAAGTTAAGCTGCGATCCTGCGGCTTTCGTGCCGCGGGCGGGGTCTCGACCGAAACCGGAGAAACACGATGCGGCTTTTACTTTTCAAACCGGGTCTGGCCAAAACCGGTCTGGTGATCCTCGCCCTTCCGCTTCTTGCGGGCGTTGCGCGCGCCGACGAATGCGCCGACGCACAGGACCAGGCGACCATGAACGAATGCGCCGGCAAGTCGTTCACCGAAGCCGACAAGAAGCTCAACCACGCCTACAGGCAGATCGAGGGCAGGCTGAAGGACGACGCGGCGACGAAGAAGCTGCTGGTCGGCGCGCAGCGCGCCTGGGTCGCCTTTCGCGATGCCGAATGCGCTTTCCAGGGCGGCCCGACCGATATGGCAGGCAGCATGTTTCCGATGGTCATAGCCGGCTGCAAGGCGAGCCTCACCAACATCAGGCTGAAGGAGTTTCAGGGCTATCTCAACTGCCAGGAGGGCGATACGAGCTGCCCGGTGCCGCCGCAGTAGCCTCTGTCGCTGGCTAAGGCGGAGCCGTTAAGGCCTTATCGCCGGGTTAGGCGTGCAAAATGTCGGAACCCTGCTTCGCGATGCGTCCTTGAGAGGCAAGGTGCGCTGCCGCATAGGGCGCGCGCCGCCACAAGCACGGCTGATGGAGATGACGATGATCACCTTTCCGAACGAATCCGCTGAATATCGCGCCGCCCGCGAAACGCTGCTGCAAAAGGAAATCGAGCTGCGCCGCGCCATGGAGGATGTGGCCGTCGCCCGCCGTGCACTGCCGCCGGGCGGGCTGGTGCCTCAGGATTATGTGTTCGACGGGCTTGGCGCCGACGGCAAGCCGGCCCGCATAAAACTGTCGGAGCTGTTTTCACCCGGCAAGGACACGCTGATCGTCTACTCGATGATGTTTCCGCGCCACCCGCAGGAGACGCGCGACGTGGCAACAAGCGGCGGCACTGCCAAGCTCGCGCGGGCCGACCAGCCATGCCCGTCCTGCACGGCGCTGCTCGACCAGTTCGACGGCGCCATCGGCCATCTCGAGGCCGCCGGCTTCAATTTCGCGGTTGTGGGCAAGACCGCGCTTGAAAACCTGATCACGCTTGGCCGCGATCGCGGCTGGACGAACATGCGGCTGCTCTCCTCGGCCGG
Source organism: Mesorhizobium sp. WSM4820 (assembly GCF_055811075.1). NCBI lineage: Bacteria > Pseudomonadati > Pseudomonadota > Alphaproteobacteria > Hyphomicrobiales > Phyllobacteriaceae > Mesorhizobium > Mesorhizobium sp. WSM4820. The sequence goes on from NZ_JBVVQN010000013.1 coordinate 24,270, forward strand.
CAACAGCTTCAAGCGCGACTACCACGCCGAGGCCGACGACGGCGCGCAGTTGCCGATGCTTTCGGTATTCCATCGCGACGCCGATGGCATCCGGCATTTCTGGAGCTCGGAGCTTGGCTTCGCGCCGTCCGAACCCGGTCAGGACCCGCGCGCCATCGGCACTTGCGAGCCCTTGTGGAACCTGATGGATTTCACACCGGAGGGCCGGCCGGACTGGGACGAGCAGCTGCAATATGCCGGCGCCTGCTGTCACTGATGTCTTGCCTTCTCCCCTTGTGGGAGAAGGTGGATCGGCGCATAGCGCCGAGACGGATGAGGGGTGCTGGAAGAAATGAGGCGTTGGCAAATGTGCACCGTCTCTGCGCTGATGGCTGCTCCATCAAGTGTACCGCCAAGCTGGAACACCCCTCATCCGACCGAGCGGAGCCTGTCCTCGGGCTTGCCGGAGGCAAGACCCGTGGGCTCGGCCACCTTCTCCCACAAGGGGAGAAGGAAAGGCGCAACTTCGCCGCTGGTGTCGCGTTGGACTCTCCGAGGATCACAAACCCGGAGATTTCCTGTGAAAACAAATCTCACGCTTGCCATGGTCGCCTTGCTTGCCGGCGCGCCGGCGGCCCTAGCCCAATCCGCCACGCCGGCCGATATACCTGCTGTCGGCCAAACCAAGATCGACACCGAGACCTTCTCCAGAACCGTCCCCAGCGCCAACCGGTTCGAGATTGAAAGCAGCAAGCTGGCCGAACAAAAGAATGTCGCCGCCGATGTGAAGGATTTCGCCTCGCTGATGGTCAAGGATCACACCAAGGCTGGCGAGGATTTCAAGGCAGCTCTCGAACAGAGCCAGATCACGGCTTCGGTGACAGCGAGCGGCCCGGCTTTGCTGCCGAAAGACCAGGCGATGCTCGACCAGCTCAAGAACCTCGATGGCGATGAATTCCAGGCGAAATACATCCTCCTGCAGACCGAGGCGCACAAACAGGCGCTAGCGCTGTTTTCAACCTATGCTCAGTCGGGTGAAGACCCGGCGCTGAAGGAATTCGCCAAGAAGACACTACCGACGCTGCGGATGCACGAAGAGCGCCTAAAGGATCTGGTGGCAGCCCACAGCTAATGCATGTCGTCACCCAAACGCATGCCCCTCGGGCCTGACCCGAGATGCGCAGCGGTTTTGGGAAACGCATAAACGAGAACTTAAAGCACGTCGCGACGCGCTTTAAGTTGGCGCTCTCTCAGCTGTTTTTGATCTGCTCGACCGCCGTCGCCAGCAGGTCGGTCATGACGCCGCGAATCTGAACATCCGACTGGGCGACGCCCGCAGCGTCGAAATCGGCGCGTATTTTGCGCAACACGTCGTCGTCCCCGGCCTCTTCGAAGTCTGCGCGCACCACCTCTTTCGCATAGGCGTCGGCGTCCTCACCTGACTTGCCGAGCTTTTCGGCGGCCCATAGGCCGAGCAGCTTGTTGCGGCGCGCCATGGCCCTGAACTTCGTGTCCTCGTCCATCGCAAACTTCTTTTCGAAGCCTTCCTGACGGTCTCTCATACTGCTCATAATTTGCCTCGTTCAGGTGTGAGTCTCCGACCTTCATCCGATGGAGAAGAAGAGCGGCGGTAGGGGTCGAACATGGCGTGCATGGATGTCATAAGCAAGACCGGACCGTTCATTCCGCAGGGCAATCGCTTCGGGAGCTGGCGCTCGACTAGCCAATTGTCGATGTTGGTGCCGCCCCTCATCCGCCTGCCGGCGATCGATCGGGCGGTGACTAGGCGAACTGTCCACAACGGCCGTCGCCGACGATGTTCGCACCGATCTTCTCGCCGTAGCAGAGCCTTCGCACCGATGTGATTTGACGTTGCCGCGCCGTGACCTAGTCTCGAATGGCGGGATGAGCCGAGGAGGCGAGCGATGCAGTCACCTTTCAACCGCATTCGGAGCGTCACGCTGGCAGTGGCAGTGATCCTTGCCGCCGCCACCGCAGCCTATGCCCATCACGGCTGGTCGTGGACCCAGGATGGGTTTTTTGAGCTCCGGGGCAAGATCACGGCCGTCTATATCGGCAATCCGCACGCCACGCTGGATGTCGACGCCGAGGGAGAGGCTTGGCGGGTGGATTTGGCGCCGCCGTCCCGGACCATTGCCGCCGGCTTCACCGAGGAGGTCGCCAAGGTCGGCGACGAGGTGACCGCGATCGGCCACCGCTCGCGCGACGAGACCGAGAAGTGGATGAAAGCAGCCCGCGTCATCGTCAACGGCAAGGCTTATGACGTCTACCCCGACCGCGTGCCGCCGGCTTGAATGGACGAGTTCCTCGCCGGCATCGAGCAACTCGCCATCGTAAGGGGGCTGAAGGCCTCCTTCGTCGCCTATCCCATAGTCAATGCGCTGCACATCATGTCGATCGGCGCGCTGCTGACCAGCGTCTGGCTCATGGACCTAAGGATCCTCGGCGCCTTCCGCTCGCTGCCGCAGGCGGCGTTCATCGCGCTGCTGCGCCGCACCGCATTGGCCGCGTTCGCCGGCGCGCTTGTCACCGGGTCGCTGCTGTTTTCAGTCAGGGCGAGGGAGTATGCCGCGATGCCGATATTCGTCACCAAGATGACGCTGATACTCCTCGCCGGCGCCAACTTCCTGGTCTTCATGCGCCACGCAAAAGGCGGCGACGAGCCGGCCAGCGGGGTCGCTCCTGTGCTGGCGGTGCTGTCGCTGGTGCTGTGGACGTCGGTGCTTTTTGCTGGACGGTTTATTGGGTTTCTTAACTGAGCTCGCAATGTTGGAGCGCAAGAGCCTTGACGGTGATGAGTTCCAGGCGAAATACACCGTCCTGCAGACGGAAGCGCACAAGTTGAAATTTGAGGATCGACTCAATCCTGATTGCCAACTACGCTAAAGCAAATCGCTTTGGGAGGGGCAAATGACTCAACAAGGCTAAGAGAACCGGAAGCTCGGATTCTTGCACTGCAAATTGCTGCAACGTTTCCCGGACATGAAGCCACGACCACCCAAATTAAGGACGCTACCCCCTCTTACCGTCAAATGGCACCCGAAGATTTGAAGCGTTCTCCTACTCGTGGGAATGAACACAAGTGGGAACAGATTATGGGGAACGTGGTATCGCACCACGAGGCATCTACCAGCATCTTCAAAAAAGGCTACGCTGAGAGGATTGTGGACGGCATCCGGGTGACACAAACCGGTTTGTCATTCCTGAGAGGTCGAGGACTCTACGAATAGCGAGCTTTAAATCCAGGTGTTAGCCATTTCAATTCAGTGACGCCACTCGCATCTTTGTCCCAAACAAACCATGCGTAAGCGGTTGTGCCCGACCCTTGGACAGTCGCGCCAGCGGGGTAGAATGTGATGCGTTCGCTGAAGACCCAAACTCGACTTGGCGGGCATGCGTTGAAGATCGTTCGGTTTCTGTTTGCTCCTTCAAGGAAGGCAAGACGAAGCAGCAATGCGAACTTTTTGTCAGACTTCTCAACGCCGGCTTGAACGAACCCTTCAGCACTGTTGTACGGAGGGTTCGTGACGATGTTAGTCGCACGGTGTTTGGCAGACATGAAGTCTTTGCCGGCCTCACCATACCCGCGGTCGAAAAGGTCCGAACTGTAGACCTTGCATCCCGTCTCTTCGAGCACCGATGACATGGCCCCATCGCCGCACGCACTTTCCCATATATCGCCTTGAAACTTTTCGCTTTCGATCAAAGCAAACGTCGCCCATCTCGGCGTTGGGAAATAGTCTGGGCCGTTCAGGTCAGCGAAACGCTTCATGGTCGGCTTGAAGCCGCCATTCAAATTATAAGTCGCGTCCATAAATTTCCTCCTGAACGGAAGAAATATTAATGGGAACATATGGTTAATAAATGGTAAAAACTGAGATGAGTCAGTTTGCCTCCGAGGTCTGTACGCGCCACGCCTAAGTAGCGAGGATTTTCGGGTTTAGGTGAGCAGCGTTGACCATATGGTGCGCATCAATTAGTGTGGTGATGCGAGAATTGGAACGCGCATCACCACTGCCGGGCTCCCCGGCTGCTAGCTATGGATGATCAAATCACGCGTAGCCAGGATTTGTTTTATGGCGGCTGCATGTGAGGCTCCCTTCGCGTACGTGGAAAAAGCCGATCGCTAGGACTGCAATCTTTCACGGTCGGCGTGTTCTGGGGCATCTTCGGATGCCCCATTCTCGTTCAAGCTAGGATCAGAGGCCAATATCCAGCGGCCATCTTCTCTGTAGACGATTCCGTCGCCCTTTAGTCGTGACAATTGTGGGCTTAAGCTAGATCTGGCGTAATCGGTGCCAAGCTTGTCGTTGATGATCTCTAGCAATTCGTTTGTAGTCAGTCCGCCTGTTGCTTCTCTGAGGATTTGGACGGCGGCTTGCTTCATAGTGGGAGGCGCCTGTCTTTCTGCTATTTCCTCAGAAATCTCAAGATTTACATTTGCTGCTGCCGCAGCTCTTTCGATTTGATCAATCTCCTCCTCGATGGACGAGAGCCGAGATCGCGTTTCCGCGAGCGCTCTGATTAGCTCTCTGTGCCTTCGGGCGAGGAATTCATTCAGCGAAGCCATTTTTAAATCTTAAGGCAAGTCTTGTTTGGTTGCAAGATAAATTTGGACTCGAGTCATACTTAATGAGTCCTTAAGATCTGGCACCTCAAAGGGGTTGGCATGGCCTTTGCTACGCGCAGTAGCCGCTTCGCCCAATAAATTCGGTCGAGTCATGGTTAACGAGTCCTGAATGCGGGTCGGCAAGCTGCGTCAGAACGACGCACCATGCAGCTACCACCCACGCGTCTGGGTTACCGTGTCGATAGGGATATGGAAGAAGGAGGACACGCAAGCGGTGGCGGGACAGCGCCCCCCTCTGGCCTGCCGGCCATCTCCCCCACTTGGGGGGAGATTGGCTAATCGCCTAGGCAAAATACTCCTGCAGCGGGCGCACTTCCAGGTTCCCCGCGCGCAGCGCTGCGATCGCCTCCGCCACTGCTGCAGCGCCCGAGAGCGTCGTGTAATACGGCACCTTCTGCATCAGCGTGGCGCGGCGCAGCGATTTTGAGTCCGACACCGCCTTCTGGCCGTCAGTGGTGTTGAAGACGATCTGCACCTGGCGATTGCGGATGGCGTCCTCGATGTGCGGGCGGCCCTCCAGCACCTTGTTGATCTTCTCGGCGGCGACTCCGTTCTCGGCGAGGAAGCGCGCCGTGCCTGAGGTGGCCATCACCTTGAAGCCTTGGCCGGCAAGACGCTTGACCGCCGGCAATATGCCTTTCTTGTCCTCGTCGCGCACCGAGACGAACAGCGTGCCGGAGCGCGGCAGGTCGACGCCGGCTCCTAACTGGCTCTTGGCGAAGGCAAGGGCAAAATCGCGGTCGAGGCCCATGACCTCGCCGGTCGAGCGCATTTCCGGGCCGAGCAATATGTCGACGCCCGGGAAGCGGGCGAAGGGGAACACCGCTTCCTTGACCGCGATGTGGCCGGGATTTCTGGGGTCGGGCATGGCGCCGTAATGGGCGAAGGCGTCTTCCAGGCTCTCGCCGGCCATGATGCGGGCGGCGATCTTTGCGATGGGCCGGCCGATGGTCTTGGCGACGAAGGGGACGGTGCGCGACGCGCGCGGGTTGACCTCCAGCACATAGACGGTGCCGTCCTTGATCGCGTACTGCACGTTCATCAGGCCGCCGACATTGAGCGCACGGGCAAGTGCGGCCGTCTGGCGCTCCAACTCGTCGACGAGCTCCGACGGCAGCGAGTGCACAGGCAGCGAGCAGGCGCTGTCGCCCGAATGGATGCCGGCCTCCTCGATGTGTTCCAATATGCCGGAGACGAAGGTCGACTTGCCGTCGCACAGGCAGTCGACATCGACCTCGATGGCGCCCGAGAGATAGGTGTCGAACAGCAGCGGGTTCTTGCCCAGCAGTGTGTTGATCTGGCCTGTCTTGTCATTGGGGTATTTCTGCTTGATGTCCTCCGGCACCAGGCCGGGCACGGTGTCGAGCAGGTAGGATTGCAGCATGCTCTCGTCGTGGATGATCTGCATGGCGCGGCCGCCGAGCACATAGGACGGGCGCACCACCAGCGGGAAGCCGAGCTCGCCGGCGACAAGGCGGGCCTGCTCGACCGAATAGGCAATGCCGTTCTTCGGCTGGCTGAGGCCGAGCTTGTGCAACAACTTCTGGAAGCGGTCGCGGTCTTCGGCGAGATCGATCATGTCGGGCGAGGTGCCGAGGATCGGGATGCCGGCCTTCTCCAGCGCATCCGCCAGCTTCAGCGGCGTCTGGCCACCGAATTGGACGATGACGCCGACCAGCTCGCCCGACGCCTGCTCGGCGCGCAGGATCTCCAAAACGTCCTCCGGCGTCAGCGGCTCGAAATAGAGCCGGTCCGAGGTGTCGTAGTCGGTCGACACGGTCTCCGGGTTGCAGTTGACCATGATCGCCTCAAAGCCGGCGTCGCGCAGCGCAAAGGCGGCGTGGCAGCAGCAATAGTCGAACTCGATGCCCTGGCCGATGCGGTTCGGGCCGCCGCCGAGGATGACGACTTTTTTTCGCGACGAGACTTGCGCTTCGTTGGCGAGCGCGCCGGCGAAGGGCACCTCATAGGTCGAGTACATGTAGGCGGTCGGCGAGGCGAACTCGGCGGCGCAAGTATCGATGCGCTTGTAAACCGGATGAACGTCGAGCTTTTCGCGTATCTTTTGAACCTCTTCGACGTCTTTCCTGACTAGGGACGCGAGGCGGGCATCGGAGAAACCCATCGCCTTCAGCATGCGCAGATTGGCGGCGTCTTCGGGAATGCCGTGCTCGCGAATGCGGGCTTCCATGTTGAGGATGCCGGCGATCTGTTCGAGGAACCACGGGTCGATCTTGCACATGGCGTGCACGTCTTCCAGAGAGGTGCCCATGCGGATCGCCTGCGCCACCATGCGCAGCCGGTCGGGCGTCGGCGTGCCGAGGGCAGCGCGAATGGCGTTGCGGTCGTCGGCGTGGCTGGCTGCGCCGTGCGCGATGCCGGGGATCTCGATCTCGTCCAGACCCGTCAGGCCGGTTTCAAGCCCACGCAAAGCCTTCTGCAGCGATTCCTGAAAAGTGCGGCCGATGGCCATGACCTCGCCGACCGACTTCATCGCAGTGGTCAGCACCGGCTCGGCGCCGGGGAATTTCTCGAAGGCAAAGCGCGGGATTTTGGTGACGACGTAATCGATCGACGGCTCGAACGAGGCCGGCGTCGCGCCGCCGGTGATGTCGTTCTCCAACTCGTCCAGCGTGTAGCCGACGGCGAGCTTCGCCGCGATCTTGGCGATCGGAAAGCCGGTCGCCTTGGAGGCGAGAGCCGACGAGCGCGAGACGCGCGGGTTCATCTCGATCACCACCAGGCGCCCGTCGGCCGGGTTGACGGCGAACTGCACGTTGGAACCGCCGGTCTCGACGCCGATCTCGCGCAGCACCGCGATCGAGGCGTTGCGCATCATCTGGTACTCTTTGTCGGTCAAGGTCAGGGCAGGGGCGACGGTGATCGAGTCGCCGGTGTGCACGCCCATCGGGTCGATGTTTTCGATCGAGCAGACGATGATGCAGTTGTCGGCCTTGTCGCGGACAACCTCCATCTCGTACTCCTTCCAGCCGAGCACGCTTTCCTCGATCAGCACTTCGGTGGTCGGCGAGGCGTCGAGGCCGGACTGGACGATCTCGTAGAATTCGGCGCGGTTGTAGGCGATGCCGCCGCCGGTGCCGCCCATGGTGAAGGACGGGCGGATGATGGCGGGCAGGCCGACATGGTCGAGCGCCTGTGCGGCGATCGCCATGCCATGGCTGATGTAGCGCTGCTTGCGGTCGCCCTCGCCGAGGTTCCAGCGCGTTTCGAGCGCGTCGAGCGCGGCGTCGAGGTTTTCGGGCTTCTCGGCCTTCAGCGCGGCGCGTTCGGCCTCATGCGTCTTGCGGTCGGCATTCTTGACGTCGGTGGCGTTGGCCAGCATCGATTTTGGCGTTTCCAGGCCGATCTTCTTCATCGCCTCGCGAAACAGCGCCCGGTCCTCGGCCTTGTCTATTGCCGTGGCGTCGGCGCCGATCATCTCGACATTGTAGCGCTCGAGCACGCCCATGCGGCGCAGCGACAGGGCGGTGTTGAGCGCGGTCTGGCCGCCCATGGTCGGCAGCAGCGCGTCCGGCCGCTCCTTGGCGATGATCTTGGCCACCACTTCCGGCGTGATCGGCTCGATATAGGTGGCGTCGGCCAGTTCCGGGTCGGTCATGATGGTGGCCGGGTTGGAATTGACCAGGATGACGCGAAAACCCTCTTCCTTGAGCGCCTTGCAGGCCTGGGTGCCGGAATAGTCGAATTCGCAGGCCTGACCGATGACAATGGGGCCGGCCCCGATGATCAGGATCGACTTGATGTCGGTGCGTCTTGGCATATCGAGGGTCCGTTCGGCAGGCGGCTTGCACGAAAAACCGGACGGGAAGACCCGGCCGGTTGTGCTCGCGATTCTGGTATCAGGCTAGGAGGGCCTTATAGGGAAGAGTTTTGCCGGATGTAACCCCCTAAAATGCGGAGTGTAGGGCAGTAGGGCAGTAGGGCAGTAGGGCAGTAGGGCAGTAGGGCAGTAGGGCAGTAGGGCAGTAGGGCAGTAGGGCAGTAGGGCAGTGGTTCGAGCGCCCTTTAAACATATTGCCCTACTGCCCTACTGCCCAATTCCCCTTAGCCACCAATCCCCCAGCGCCAACTGATCCGTGATCTCGAAGCGTTCGGAAACGCCGACACGGATGATGTTCAGGCTGCCCTCGCGGGTGTAGCGGAACTCGCCTGATGCGTTCGAGCCGGCGGGCCGACCGGCCTGGAATCTGATGACCCGGGTGCCGCCATCGGGCCAGGTCACGGTGATCTCGGCTTTGTCGCCCGTGTGGGCAACGCCTGCCTTGCAACTGGTCATCGGCTGGCCGACATGGCGCGCACAAGGAATCTCGTTGCGGGCACCCAGCGCCGGCGCGGGCCGCCCTGGCGGCTGCAGCCGCGCAACGGTTTGTGCGTTGGCCGGAGGCGCCGCATTGGCGGCGCGATTGCGGATGGGCTTGTCCGCTGCCGCGGGCGCCTGCGTCTCGCCGGCCGAAGGATTTTCGCTGGCAAAAAGCGCCAGGCGGTAAGCATCCTCGATGGCCGCCCTGCCGATTGCCTCAACGGCAGTCATCGTGGGTTCGCGACCGGTCGCATCCAGGCGCGCCGTCAGGTCCGGCGGCGGCTGATCTGCAGTTGCCGGGTTCGAGTCGCCGGCTGCAACGGCCGTGCTTTCGCCGGTCGCCTCGATATCCACCTCGGCAACTGCCGGATTCTCGGGGTTCAGGTAGCGCGCGGGAGCCCATCCCGCCAGTTGCGGGTTGTCAATTTCTGCGACCTTGCACCAACGATAGCCATTGACGTCGTTGCAGCCGAGATTGTTGACGCTCGTGCCATTCGGCAGCCGAGCCTTGATCTTGCCCATCGCCGATGCCGAGGCGCGGACGTTCAGGAGATCGCCCGGAGCAAGGTCGGTCACGATGGAGACGAAAGGCGCCTCCTCGGCCCTGGCCGGCAGCAGCGCCGTCAGCAGGAGAGGGGCGGCAATCAGCAGCGTCGTCCGGAGCGTAACTGTGCGCCTCATCATTTTGGCCGTGGGCGATAGAAGCATTTCCGAAGGCGCGGCCAGGCACCGAATCGCCACCGCATTCCAGGACGATTTTATAAGCGACGACATGGCGCTATGTAAGCCGGAAAATGCGGCTGGGGAATGGTGTTCGGTCCACGGCATGAGCAAGCTCAGCGTGCGGCATGAACGCGTTGCGTTCAGCCGGACATGAACGCGTTGCGTTCAGCCGGACATGAACGCGTTGCGTTCAGTCGGACATGAACGCGTTGCGTTCAGTCGGGCGGCATGAACTCGTGCCTCGTTCAGCCTGGCATAAATCCGGTGCGCAGCGCGTAGGCCCATTCCGGCCGTCCCGCCTGTTCGGCCTGCCGCGCTGCCGCCTCATGGTCATAGTCGACGGCGATGGCTTCGAAGCGGCCCGGCCCACCCAATTCGACGATGCCGTAGCGTGCATGCGGAGAGCCTTGCTCGGAGACATGCGCCGGTGGCGTGTCGTCGCCATAAGCGGGGCAGCCGATGCTGCCCGGATTGAAGACCACCGGGCCGTCGGGGATACGGATCAGTTCGCTGCGGTGGCTGTGGCCACACAGCACGATGCGGCAAGCGGGATCGAGCGCGGCCAGCCGCCGCTTGATGGCGACCAGCGGCGCGCGCGCCAGCCGGCCGTCGGCCATCGTATCGGTAAGGTATTTTTCGTCATGGTCGGGTCGGGCATGAAAGGCGGTCACGGCTGGGGCGATCTCCAGCGTGAGGGGCAAGGCCAACAGTGCCTCGCGCTGGACCGATGTCAGCCGTTCCTGCGCATAGCGGTCGGACGGCCACATGGCTTCATCCGCGGTATCGCGGGCGACGCGGCGGTCGTGGTTGCCGCGAACTGTCGGCAGGGCGAGCGCTTCAAGCCGCTCCATGGTTTCGCGCGGCCAGAGCGGGCCGGAGACGCAATCGCCGAGATTGACGATGAGGTCAGCACCACCGCGCTGCCGCAGATCGTCGAGCACGGCGTCCAGGGCGAGGATGTTGCCGTGGATATCGGCGAGAACGGCAATGCGCATGGGAAGCTCCGTTGGGTCGACGAATGACGCGTCGGGAAGGGCGGACCTGGCAGGACTTTGGTTGCTCTCCTCTGTTACACCAGGGCTATCGCAGCTGGAAAGCCGAGGCTTTCGCTCTACGATGTACCCCCACCCCTAACCCTCCCCACAAGGCCCCACAAGGGGGGAGGGAGACTTCCGCTGGCGCTGATAGTTGGTTGTGTGCGTCAAGTTCTGCAAAAATTTGGCGTGGCATTCAGCGGTGACGTTGGCGTGTCCGCCGCGCGGCGTTCCCTGCCCCTTGTGGGGAGGGTTAGGGTGGGGGCCACCTTCGCAAGAATCAAAAATGCGATTGCCCTGCCTGCTACACGGGGGCGAGTTACGGCCTCAGGCGCGGACTTCGATCTCGGAGGCGCCGACCGCGGGCAGTGCCGGGTCGTCGACGGCTGCGGCAATGACGCTATCGAGCAGCCCGGGAAAGCGGGCATTGAGATCGTCGCGGCGCAGCGTGATCAGCCGGCTGGTGCCGACGACCTCGGTGCGGGTGACGCCGGCCTCGCGCAATTTGGCCAGGTGGTAACTGAGATTGGTCTTTGAGCCGAGATCGAGGAACTGGCTGCAATTCAGCGGCACGCCCTCCTTGCTGGCGAGATAGCGCACGATGGCCAGCCGGGTGGGATCGCCGAGCACGGCAAGCACGTTCGGCAGGCTGATCTGGTCGGCGGTGGGGTGGGGCAGCGTCATGCCGGAGAACTAAGCGCAATCAGGGCCGATTTCAACGCATCTCCTCCTGGTGGATGCCCTCAGTTTCCACCTCCCGCTACCTTGTCCTGACATGGGGCTGTCAGCAGGGTTCGGCTATTCTCGGGCGGCTCATTGACAACATGCGCCATTATGTACAATTGTTCAATAACTTTTGAACTAAGGATTTCACTATGGACAAGCGCCTCTTCTGGCTTGCGCTCGGATCATTCACGATCGCGACCGAAGGCTTCGTCATCTCCAGCCTGCTGCCTGACATCGCGGGGGATGCCGGCATCTCGGTCCCGCTCGCCGGGACGCTGATCACCGCCTTCGCGCTCGCCTATGCGCTCGGCGCGCCGATCTTGGCGACGCTGACCGGCGAATGGGACCGGCGACGCGTCATCTTGTGGACGCTGGTGTTTTTCGTGCTGGGCAACCTGGCGGCGGCGCTCAGTTCCTCCTTCGAACTGCTGCTGATCGCGCGCATCGTCATGGCGCTGTCGTCCGGCCTGTTTGCGGCGACGGCGCAGGGGACGGCCGTGGCGCTTGTCGATGATCATCACCGCGCCCGCGCCATTGCCGTCGTCGTCGGCGGCACTACGGTGGCGGTGGCGGTCGGCGCACCGCTCGGCGCGCTTGTCGCGACGGTTGCCGGCTGGCGCGGCACGTTCTTTGCCATCGCCGGGCTCGGCGCACTGGCCGGCGCAATCCTGTGGTACCGGCTGCCGCGCGGCATCGTCGGCACCAAGCTGCCGCTCAGGCAGCGGCTGGCCGCAACGCTTCGCCCCGGCGTGCCGTCGATCCTGCTGACTACACTTTTGGCGCTCACCGGCGCCTTCACGGTCTTTGCCTTTGTCGCGCCGCTAGCCATCGAAGGTGGCGGCTTGAGCCCAGTCGCGCTGCCCGGCATGCTGCTTGCCTTCGGTGTCGGCGCCGTCATCGGCAACATTGCCGGCGGGCAGGCCGCCGACCGCTTCGGCGCGACGCGCACCGTCAGCTGGTCGCTGGCGCTGAGTGCGGTCATGCTGGTGATGCTTTCGGTCATTCCGGCCTTCCTGCCGCACAGCATCGCCGGGCCGGCGCTGATGGCCATGATGGTGCCGTGGGGCATCGTCGGCTGGGCCTTCCCACCGGCGCAGGCCAGCCGCATCATCAGGCTGGCGCCCGACGCAGCGCCCATCGTGCTGTCGCTCAACGCTTCGGCGCTCTATCTCGGCGTGGCGCTGGGCGCCGTCGTCGGCGGCGCGGTGCTGCGCTATGGCGCGCCGGCTGATCTCGGCCTGGTCGCAGCGGTGTTCCCGATCCTGGGTCTTGGCGTCATACTGGCCGGCCACCGGGCCGCCCGGGCGGTGGCCATGCCGGCGGAGTGAAGGAAGATCGCAGAAACGTGGCGCTGTCCTGATCGCGCCGCCAGGCAGGATTTGGGCTCCTCTCCCCACTCACATCTGGCCGAGCAAGGAACCCAGGTCCTGTAACCGCGACTATTTCCAGGTCCGGCGTCTCTCGATCTCGGCTTCGGACGGCTGTTGCTGGGCGAACGATCCAGTCTTGATCTCACCGGCGCGTTCATAGCTCGCTATGATGACGCCGGTGGTCGATGCCTGTGAGCGATTCAGCTTGAAAGCCGCCGGGATTGCGCCGCTGCCAAACAGCCGCTTGCCCTTGCCCAGCACCAGCGGGAAGGTGAGCAGGCTGATCTCGTCGATCAGGTCGTTGGCGAGCAAGGTCTGGACGAGTTCGCTCGATCCCTGGATGAGCAGGTCCGGCCCGTCCTCCTGCTTGAGCTGGCGCAGGGTAGCCACGACGTCGTCGCCAAGCGACTGGCTGTTTTGCCACGACAGCGTGTCGGGCCGGTGGGTGGCCACATATTTGGTGACGGCGTTGAAACGGTCGGCGATCGGATCGTCTTTCTGGTACGGCCAATGCGCGGCGAAGATGTCGTAGGTCTTGCGGCCGAGGAGCAGCGCGAAGGGTTTTGCGAAGGTCTCACCAATAAAGGCGCTCCCGACGTCGTCCCAGTAATGGAACGTCCAGCCACCGAATTCGAAGCCGCCGACCGGGTCTTCTTGTGGCCCACCGGGCGCCTGCATGACGCCGTCGAGGCTGACGAATGTCGCAGTGGTGATCTTCCTCATTGGATTCTCCCTTTAATCATCCGAAATCATCCGAGCCGTTGCCGCCGGATTTCGGCCAAAGGACGTGCGAGCGGACGCCTGTCCGACAGGGCCGGAAAATTTCTGACTCCGGCGCATGTCGAGCGGCAAGCACGGGACGCCTCGACGCGGCGACGTCATTGCGACCGCCTGCCGCCAACACTTTGCGACGAGAACCAGACATCGCCGATGACGGCGGTGGCGGTGCGGTCCGGTGCCTTGTCGGCCGTCAGCCAGATCTTGCGGCTGCGTGCCGCCTTGTCACGGTGGATTTTCGTCGAGGCCGCCGAGGCGCCGATGCAAGGGATAAACCATGATCGCATGAACGGGTCGCAGGCAAACCCCTTATCCGTGCGTGTCACCATCACCGCGAGGCCAATGCGCTCGGCCGGACGCCACGGAAAGACCATGCGGCCGCCGGGCTTCAGCGCCTTCAGCCATTCGGCTGGGGGTGCCGCAACGCCGGCATTGACATAGATGATGTCGGACGGTGGCAGGCCGCCGACGACCGCATCGCCATGGATGACGGTCACATTGCCATAGGCTTCGAGATTCTTTCTTGCACGGTCGGCGAGACCGGAATCCAGTTCGAAGGCGGTGACTGCGCCGCCCGGCGAAACCAGTTTCGCCAGCAGAGCGGTGTAATAGCCGGTGCCGGCGCCGACATGAGTGACGTCCTCGCCGGGTTTTGGCGCCACCTTGCCGATCCACATGGCATGCAGGAACGGCTCGCCATTGTTGATGCCCTTTTCGGCGTCGAGCGACACCAGCACGTTCTGATAGATGTGAACAGGATCGGCGCTCGGCGTTTCTACCTTGCCGTTGCCGGCGACGACCGTCCACGGCCCGGGCCCGAGAAAAGCTTCGCGCGGCACCGCGGCGAACACCTCCTCGAGACGCGGATCGGCCGAACCTGCATTGGCAGCCATCAGTCGCGCGTAGAATTTTCGGGCTTCGGCAATTCTGGTCATGTCGCGTGAGAAGATAGCGCGATTGACCGAATTGTCGTGCAGCTTGTCGCCGACCTGATCAAGAACGGCAACGAAGCCCGCCAGGTCGACATCGCGGCGCGGCTCGGCGTCGCCCAGCCGACGGTGGCCAAGATGCTGACGCGGCCGACAGTCCTGCCGGAACCGCCGCGCTGCCGCGGCGTTTGAGATCGTGCCAGCAATTGGCGCGAGACCGAGGAGGATACGATGGGCGTTGAACAGGCACCGACAGCGAAGGGCAAGCAAGCGGCCAAGGGATTGAAGCAGGCTGCGGCGAAGGACGAACGCAAGACCGAAGCGGATACTGGACGCCCGCTCAAGAAGGGCGGGGCCCGCTTCGAGGAGCGCTCGAAAAGCTCGGACGGCAAGAGCGCGGGCACCAAGCAGAAGATCTGAGCGTGACCGACAAGTCCAAGACCAAAAAAAGCGCCGGCAGGGCTCTCACCGGCGGGTGTCGTGCAGGGACTGACCCCAGAGCCGGCGGCCCCTTGATGCGAAAAATACTGTGACTTGGCGCAACCATTGGGATAATTGTTTGTTGGGTCGGATCGGGCCATGAGATCGGCAAGATACCGGTACGTGCATCGCGGGGAGTTGCCATGCTCTGGAAAGGTCGTCGTCAAAGTGACAACGTCGAGGACCAACGCGGCCAGGGCGGCGGGCTCAACCTGCCGCGCGGCGGCCCCGGCCGTCTCCGCATCCCGATCGGCGGCCGCTCCGGCGGCGGAATGTCGCTGTCGACCATCATCATTCTCGTGGTCCTCTATTTCGGGCTGAAGGCCATCGGCATCGACCCGCTTCAGATCCTGGCCGGTGGCGGCTTGGTGCCGGGTGGCGGCGGTCAGATCACCGACACCAGCGGAGAACAGGGCGGTGGCACCGGGGCGCCCGCCTCCGACGAGATGAAGCAGTTCGTTTCGACCGTCCTGGCCGAGACCGAGGACACCTGGACCGGCATTTTCCAGGCCGAGGGCCTGACCTACGAGGACCCCAAGCTGGTCCTGTTCAGCGGCCAAATCCGTTCGGCTTGCGGCTTCGCCTCGTCCGCGGCCGGCCCGTTCTACTGCCCCGGCGACCGCAAGGTCTATCTCGACACCACCTTCTTCCAGCAACTCGACCAGCAATTCGGCGCTTCGGGCGATTTTGCCCAGGCCTATGTGATCGCGCATGAGGTCGGCCACCATGTCCAGAACCTCACCGGCATCCTGCCCAAGTTCAACCAGATGCGGCAGCAGATGGGCGAGGCCGAGGCCAACCAAATGTCGGTGCAGGTCGAGCTCCAGGCGGATTGCTTCGCCGGCGTCTGGGCGCATTTCACCGGGCAGAAAGGCATTCTGGAACAGGGCGACATGGACGAGGCGCTGAACGCCGCCCAGCAGATCGGCGACGACACGATGCAGAAGAAGATGCAGGGCTATGTCGTGCCGGAAAGCTTCAACCATGGCACCTCGCAGCAGCGTCAAACCTGGCTGGCACGCGGCTACAAGAGCGGCAAGCTGTCGGACTGCGATACGTTCAACACCCCGATCTGAGGTGTTTGGGCTCTCGTTGAAATGGGCGTTGAAAGCGGCGGCGATGCAGCCGCGCTCATGTCGACAGTTGATGTCAGGATGAAAATTCCTGGCCTGTTCCCTTATTGTTCTGTGTGGCTGACTCGCCTATAAAGGGCCCTTCCGCCTTCGCTGCGAGGCGGCTCCAGGAGTCGATACCGTCATGATCGAAGCCAAAACCGCCAGGCGGGGCCTTGCGCTTGTTTTCACCACGCTGCTGCTCGACATCACCGGCATCGGCATCATCATGCCGGTGCTGCCGGCCTATCTGCAGGAACTGACCGGCGTCGGGGTCAGCGAAGCGGCGATCGAAGGCGGCTGGCTGTTCTTCGTCTATGCGGCCATGCAGTTCCTGTTCGCGCCGCTGGTCGGCAATCTCAGCGACCGCTTCGGCCGTCGTCCGATCCTGCTGGCCTCGGTGCTGACCTTCGCCGTCGACAATCTGATCTGCGCGGTGGCCTGGTCGTATTGGGTCCTGTTCATCGGCCGGGTGCTGGCCGGCATCAGCGGCGCCAGCTATTCGACCGCCTCCGCCTTCATCGCCGATGTCAGCACCGACGAGAACAGGGCGAAGAATTTCGGCCTGCTTGGCATCGCCTTCGGCGTCGGTTTCGTCATCGGCCCGGTGCTGGGCGGGTTGCTCGGCGAATTCGGGCCGCGCGTGCCGTTCTGGGGCGCGGCGGTGCTTGCTCTGATCAACTTCATCGTCGGCTGGTTCTTCCTGCCGGAAACGCTGGAGCAGCATCACCGGCGCCGCTTCGAATGGCGCCGCGCCAATCCTCTCGGCGCCCTGAAGCAGATGCGCAATTACAAGGGGATCGGCTGGATCGGCCTGGTGTTCTTCCTGATGACGCTCGGTCACATGATGTACCCTGCCGTGTGGTCGTTCGTCGGCAGTTACCGCCACGGCTGGAGCGAACAGCAGATCGGCTTCTCACTCGGCGTCTTCGGCCTTGGCGGGGCGTTGGTGATGGGTTTTGTCCTGCCACGCGTCATCCCACGGCTCGGCGAATGGCGGACCGCCGCCATCGGCCTTGCTTTTACCGCGCTCGCCGCCTTCGGCTATGCCGCGGCGTGGAAGGGCTGGATGATCTATGCGGTGATCGTGGCGACCTGCCTCGAGGCGCTGGCCGATCCGCCGCTGCGGAGCCTGGCGGCGGCCAAGGTGCCGCCCTCCGCGCAAGGCGAATTGCAAGGTGCGATGACGAGCGTGTTTTCGATCACCAGCATCATAACGCCGCTGCTTTATACGGGAATCTTCGCCTGGTTCACCGGGCCGAGCGCGCCGGTGACGTTCGGCGGCGCGCCCTTTGTGCTCGGCGGCATCTTTCTCGCCCTGTCGCTGATCGCATTCGTGCTCAGGGTCGAAAGACCGGCCGCGGTGAAAGACGTCGCGACGGCGACGGTGGCCTAAAGCGTGTCGCGTTTGAACGGACTCATGCGACGCCCTTTAAGTTCTGGTTTTGATGCATCTCGTTATCGCAAAACCGCTGCGTACTCTCGGTCAGGCCCGAGGGCATGCTTTTGCGCGCCACGCATTGGGGCATGCCCTAGGGTTCAATCCATTGCCCCGGAATATCCAGTGCCTTCGCCAGCAGCGCCCGGGTCTGCGCCGATGGCTTACGGCGATTGGACTCAAGATCCGACAGGAAACCCTGGCTGACACCGATCGTGGTCGCCAATTCGGCCTGCGTCAGCCGCCGCCAGTTGCGCAGCGCCTTGAGCCGGCTGGAGCCCCGCAAAATTTCCATGGTCACGTCCGCAGGCAGGGGGGTTTCCGTTTTGAGATCAGCCTTTCGCTCGTCGTAGATCGCCACATCGGCAGCGTCTTCAAGAGCCTCTTCGGCCGCGTGCAACAGAGCCTCGTAGTCCGCTTTTGGGATAACGACAAGTTCTTCGCCAGTTGGCGTCGTTATGATTTGGGGGGCGTTCATGGTGTCCTGTCCTGCTATCACCGACGGTAGGTTGTCGTTTCTCGTTTGCCGATGTAGATCGCGAGGATCGTCGTGCGGTCTTCATCGAATATGATCCGGTAGCGACCGATCCGCAGTCTGTAGCCGTCCCTGCCGGCAAGGCGCTTGATATCTCCCCGCCCGCTGACGGCATAGGAGATCAGGCCTTCGGAGACCTGCTCGCGGACATCTGTCGGCAGGTTGTCGAGATCGCGAGCCGCCGATACCGAGAGGATAATCGTCTTCACGGTGATGATATCGCAGATTTATCGCCGAAAGTTAAGCGATATTATTGCCGAGACTTCTCGCGTACAGATAGTCAGCGCTCTGCCAGCGCCGGCTCGCCGCGCTTTTCGCGGATGAGATTGACGAAGCGGCGGAACAGATAATGCGAGTCCTGCGGGCCCGGCGAGGCTTCGGGATGGTGCTGGACCGAAAACACCGGCCTGCCGGTCAGGGTGATGCCGCAGTTCGAGCCGTCGAACAGCGAGACATGGGTTTCTTCGACGCCCGTGGGCAACGAGCCGGCATCGACGGCAAAGCCGTGGTTCATCGAGACGATCTCAACCTTGCCGGTGGTGTGATCCTTGACCGGATGATTGGCGCCGTGATGGCCTTGATGCATTTTGGCGGTCCTGCCGCCAAGCGCCAGCGCCAGCATCTGGTGGCCGAGGCAGATGCCGAAGACCGGGATGTCGGTCTTCAGCAAGTCCCGGATGACCGGAACGGCATAGTCGCCGGTGGCTTCCGGGTCGCCGGGACCGTTGGAGAGAAAGATGCCGTCGGGCCGCATGGCGAGGATATCCTCGGCGCCGGTGTTGGCCGGCACCACGGTGACTTTGGCGCCCAGGCCGGCAAGCAGGCGCAATATGTTGCGTTTTACGCCGTAGTCGATGGCGACGACATGCATGGACGGATCGGTCTGTTCGCCAAAGCCCTCGTCCCAGACCCACGGCGTCTCGCGCCAGACCGAGGACTGGCCGGAAGTGACGTCCTTGGCCAGGTCAAGCCCGATCAGGCCGGACCAGGCAGCGGCGCGGCGCTTCAGCTCCTCGATGTCGAAGATGCCGTCGGGCGCGTGCGCGATGACGGCGTTGGGCATGCCCTTTTCGCGGATCAGCGCGGTCAGCGCGCGGGTGTCGATGCCCGAAAGCGCAACGATGCCGCGTTTCTTAAGCCATTGGTCGAGACCAGAAGCGGCGCGATAGCTGGACGGATTGGTGACGTCGGCCTTGAACACGGCGCCGACTGCGCCGGCGCGGGCAACCGGGTTGAGATCCTCGATGTCCTCGTCATTGGTGCCGATATTGCCGATATGCGGAAAGGTGAAGGTGACGATCTGGCCGGCATAGGACGGGTCGGTGAGGATTTCCTGATAGCCTGTCAGCGCGGTGTTGAAGCAGACTTCGGCGACGGCGGAGCCGGTGGCGCCAAGGCCGCGGCCCTCGATGACGGTGCCGTCGGCCAGCACCAGCAAGGCGGTCGGCTTCTCGGTGGCCCAAGTGGGGGTCGACGCGGCGGTCATCGTTGCCATGGCGGCACTCCTAAAGGCTGCGCCCTTCAATCGGCGCAACGAAAGGCGCGAAGCAGCGATTTCACAGCCTCGGCGCCCAACTAAAAATTCAGTTCATGCAAGGCCCAGTACATAGGGGAAGGCGCCAGAGCGGTCAATGATGCGACGCCCGCAGCCGCGATTTATTTCGTCGAGCAATATCAGCGGTTTGCCGGGTGGCGTCGAATTTGCCTTGGGCATTCGGCACGGCTATTGTCCGTCGCATTCGAAGGAGAAAGCATCATGCGCGGCAAAATCGCCGAATCCCTGAAGAGCGCGATGAAGGCGCAGGACAAGCGTCGGCTGCCGACATTGCGGCTGATCCAGGCGGCCATTCACGACCGCGACATCGCCAATCGCGGCGCCGGCAAGGAGCCGGCCAGCGACGACGAGATCCTGCAGATCCTGGCCAAGATGGTGAAGCAGCGCGAAGAGTCGGCCAAGGCTTTCGACGACGGCAAGCGGCCGGAGCTTGCCGCGCAGGAGCGCGACGAGATGGCCATCATCCGCGATTTCCTGCCGACGCAACTGGGCCAGGCAGAGACCGAAACGGCGATCCGCGCCGCCATCGCCGAGACCGGCGCCAGCAGCGTCAAGGACATGGGCAAGGTTATGGCCGTGCTCAAGGAGAAATACGCCGGCCAGATGGATTTCTCCAAGGCGAGCGGCATCGTCAAGGGACTGCTGCAGTAGGATTTTGCCGCTGCAGCGAGCTCGTAAGGCATTGGAGGAGGCGACAGCGAGGCGCCAGCCCTGGGCCGCATATGATTGATTCTCAGGCGCTCTTCGGTTTCTGAGAGCGGGCGGGGCGGGCGGCAGCTCGCACCGACAGGTTCAGTGCCACGGCGGCGCGAATGAGCGCCTTCAGCGCCTCGTCATCGATCGTGTCGCCCTCATGGATGTCGATGGCGCGCCTGGTGTTGCCTTCGAGGCTGGAGTTGAAGAGGCCAGAAGGGTCCTCCAGCGAGGCGCCCTTGGCGAAGGTCATTTTCACGACATTCTTGTAGGTCTCACCGGTGCAGATAATTCCGGCGTGTTCCCACACCGGAACCCCTCTCCACTTCCACGCCTCGACCACTTCGGGATCGACCTGCTTGATGAGAGTTCGGATCCGAGCGAGCATCTCGCCCCGCCAATCGCTCAGCTCGTTGATTCTCGCATCTATCAACTGAGAGGGAGTGTCTCCTCCTGCTCCCTCCGTCGAGCCGCCCTTCTTCATGGCTGTTGTCGCTTTGGTCATGATTGGTCCCAGTGGCTTTGTGCACGTCGGCGTCTGGCGTCTCACGACGGCATCGATACGACGAGCCGTTTGCCGTTCCGGCGCGGGCAACAAACTCTCGACGTCGAGGAGGAACCTTCGTCGCTCCAGACCCGTTTTGCAACCAGGATCATACGAAAAACGGAGCTTCGATTTGGCGGCGCGTTTGTTGAACATTTTCGGCGCCGCCACCAGCGCCGGCGCCTATTCGCCAGGGCAGGAACAAGCCCCCGCGGCCTTTCGGCGCCATGGGCTCGCAGAGGGGCTCGCCAGCCGAGGCAGAACCATCAGGGATCATGGCGATGTTGCATCGTTCCGCTGGCGGCCGGATTCTTCGCGGCCGCAGGCCATGAACCTGGAGGCCGTGCGCGGGGCTTGTGACTTGGTCGCAAGCCACGTGGCGACGGCGATTTCAGCGCAGGAAGACGTGCTTGTTTTGGGCGGCGACTGTACTGTGGAACTGGGAACGGTCGCTGGAGCGAACGCGGCCGGAGCGCGGATCGGACTCGTCTACATAGACTTCGACGCCGATCTCAACACACCTGACACGAGCGACGGCGCCTTGGACTGGACTGGTATCGCTCATCTGCTCGATATTCCTGGATGCGAGCCTTCGCTCGCCGGGCTCGGCCCAACGCGTCCGATGCTCGTGCCTCAGCAACTCCTCTATTTCGGCGTCGAGAATATCACTGCGCCTGAAGCCGCCGCGATCAGGGATAATGCGATCAAGGTCATATCGCGTGAGGAAGCTTTGATTGATATCGAGGCGGCGGCCGCGCGCGCAACCGAATGGGCGGCGCGCTTTGACTGCGTGCTTATTCACTTCGATGTCGATGTACTCTCCTTTATCGAATTCCCGATTGCGGAGAATGTGCGCCGTTGCGACGGTCTCAAACTGGAGCAGGCCGCCTTCGCGCTAAGGCAGTTGACCGCCCTGATGCAATGGCGCGGCCTGACCATTACAGAAGTTAATCCGGCTCATGCGCCAGACGAGACCGCCGCGTTCACCCGCTTGAATGAGGTGCTTGCGGACGCCCTTGGCTAATTCGCGATGCATCTCACATTCGCTCGCCGGGCAATTGGCTGGCTTGCTTCACCCAGGCGGCAAATTGAGCTTCGTCGAGCTGGTCCTCATAAATGTCGAGGTAGCGCACGTCCTTGTGCCTGGACTCGCCGAGAGGGACAGGACGCAGCGACGTGCCCCGGAAGAAGGTCACTTTGACGTAGCGGGTGAAGACATGGAACGACAGGAACCAGCCCTGCCCCTCGATGCCGTAAAACGGCGAGTTCCATTTGACGGCCTTGTGCACGCCGTGGACGGTGCGCACGATGATTGCGTCGAGGCGGCGCCCGACATCGCTTTTCCAGCCCGGCATGGCCGCGATGTAGGCCTGCACCGGGGCGTCACCTTCGGCTTTGGCGATCTGGGGGTTGCCGCCTGCGAGCAGTGCCGGCTTCGCTTCCTTGCCGGACTGCGGCTTCGGCGTCGCCTTGCGCGGTTTGGTTGCCGCGACCCGCTCGGCGGCGGCCTTCGCCGACTTCTCGGACCTGTGGTCGGCCATCGTGTTCACTCCAAAGTAGGTGGACCCAATCGAAGACATTTGATTTTAGAAAGCCGCCCCTGAAGATCAACTTCAGAATCAGAGGGCGGCAGCGGAGCGATCGTACGTCATGGTTGAACTCGTCAAACCGGCGCTTGAACATCTGCCGTCGTACAAGGCCGCCCTTGAGCGCGGCTGGTCGCCGGACAATGTGCGGCTGATGGAGGCGACGCGCGAGCAGCTTGCGGCCATCGAAAAGAATCCAACGGCCTTCCTCGCCGATCTCGACGACCCCGATGCCAAGGGCGGTCCGATCACCTTGCCTGATGGGACGAAAGTGCCGCGCCTGCCGGGATTCCGGCGCTGGATCTGGGACGGCGAAGTCGCCGGCTCGATCGGCTTGCGCTGGCAACGCGGCACCGCCGAGCTGCCGCCACATGTGCTCGGCCACATCGGCTATGCCGTAGTACCATGGAAGCGGCGGCGCGGCTATGCGACAGAGGCAGTGAGGCTGATGCTCGGCGAGGCGAGGGCGCTCGGCCTGCCCTTCGTCGAGATCACCGCCAAGCCGGGTAATCTCGCCTCGCAGAAGGTGGTCCTGGCCAACGGCGGACGGCTCGTCGGGCGATTCTTCGAGGACGCTGCCTATGGCGGCGCCGAAAGCCTGCGCTATAGCATCGACCTGTAGCGCCTGCCGACTATTCGGCAGCGGCCGGCAGCGGCGGCATCGTGTTTCGGCGCCACTCCCAGATATGTGAGGCGAGCGCGACCGCCACGGCGACCAGCATGGCCGTGGCGCCAACCACCGGCAGGCTGCGATAGCCATAACCGGCATTGAGCATGGCGGCGCCGAGCGAGGCGGCCAGCGCGATGCCGACATTGAAGCCGGCCGGGATAAGCGATGAGGCGAGATTGGAGGCGTCCGCCGTCCAGGTCAGGATACGGGTCTGGATCGGGGTGCCGATGGCAAAGCTGAGACCACCCCAGATAGTGATCGCAACGACCATCGGCACCGGGTACGGGCTGGCGGCGTAAATGACGGCAAGTGTCACCGCCTGCATGAAAAGCATGGTGATGAGCGATGGCATCAGTTTCCAGTCGGCGAGCCGCCCGCCAAGAAAGACGCCGATCGTCGCGCCGACACCGTTGAGCAGCAGCACCCAGGGCACCAGGCCCTCGCCGAGGCCGGTGACTTCAAGCAGCGTCGGCGTGATGTAGGTGAACAGGCCGAACTGGCCGATCATCAGCATCAGCATGAGGATTAGCGACGTCCAAACCTGCTGGCGTGCGAGCACGCGGACCTCGCTGCCGAAACTGACGGGCCGGCGCGACGATCCCGTCCGGCGCGGCAGGAGGGCGGCCATGGCGGCGATGGAAACCACACCAAGCGCGCACATCACCCAGAACGTCGCGCGCCACCCCCAAATATTGCCGATCGCCGTGCCGGCCGGCACGCCGATGACATTGGAGACCGTGAGGCCCGACAGGATGAGCGCCACGGCCATTCCACGCTGATCCTGGCGGACCAGGCCGACCGCAACCACCATCGCGACGCCGAAATAGGCGCCGTGCGCCACGGCCACTGCAATCCGCAACAGCAACATGGAGGCGAAGTCGGGCGCAAGGGCGCAGGCGGCCTGGCCGATGGCGAAGGCTGCGGCAAGGCCAAGCAGCAACGCCTTGCGGGAGATTGTCTTGGTAGCGAGCGTCAACAGCGGTCCGCCGATCGCGATGCCGCCGGCGTAGCCGGAGACGAGATAGCCGGCCGTCGGGATGGAGACGCCAAGGCCGTCCGCCACTTGCGGCAGCACGCCGGCGATGACGAACTCGGTGGTGCCGAATGCGAACGCAGCGATGAACAGGGCGATGAGGGGAAGCATGGCGCGGGAAGGCGATCCTTGAATGAGATGGCTCAAATCACGGACGAGAGCGGCGGGCAATCCAGAAATTCTCGACGCCGCTTTAGGTTTTCTTCATCGGTTCAGCCAGGCTCCGGCCGCACAAGACTAGACGGTCGTCGTCTTCCTTCCGTAGGGGATTTTCAACCACGCCCGCTCGTGAAAATAGTAGAGCAGCGATTTGGTGATGACCTCGGTCACGCCGATGGCCGCAGCGAGCTTGATGCTGCCTGTCACGATGAGCGAAATGATTATCGTGTCGACCGTGCCGGTAACGCGCCAGGAAAGCGCCTTGGCGAAACTGCGCGAATGGGTATCCATCGACTTTCCTCCCGGCGGATTTGACCGATCCTTAGAGCGCCTTGCATTCTGGTGGAACCAAAGCCGCGCTCCAGGTCTTTGCTTGACGCGTGTTGTCGGACGCCAAGCGAAGACGGTTGGCTGAAAAATGCTCTAGCCGACAGACGGGAGGGTTAGCAAAGACTAATTTTCGCGCGCCGGCTCCAGGCAATTCCCGCGCTGGGCCCAATCTATCCGGCCTTCAGCCGCGAGCCGGTGAGCAGGCCGCGTTCCTCGAGCACGGGGTAGGCTATCGAGGCAAGCAGCGAATTGATCTGCTTCAGGTCGCGGATAGTGTCGAGATGGATGGAACTGGTCTCG
The DNA here is from genome assembly GCF_055811075.1 of Mesorhizobium sp. WSM4820. Lineage (NCBI taxonomy): Bacteria > Pseudomonadati > Pseudomonadota > Alphaproteobacteria > Hyphomicrobiales > Phyllobacteriaceae > Mesorhizobium > Mesorhizobium sp. WSM4820. The sequence continues at coordinate 49,215 of NZ_JBVVQN010000013.1, forward strand.
ACGCTCTTGGCGGTGCCGTCGCGCAGCCGCACGAAATGGCTGGCGCTGGTCTCCTTCTCGCGGTCGCGCAGCCGATCCTTTTCCAGCACCAACTGGCGGGCGGTCTCCGGATCGCGCGAAACCAGCACGTTGAAGGCAAGCCGCGCGTTGGCGAGCACCGAGGCGTGGAAGGCGCTAAGCTCGCGCCAACCCTCGGGCGTGAACTCCAGCCCGCGCTCGAGCTTCTTCCTGACATGCACCAGCATGTTGCGCACGATGATGTCGCCGACCTGTTCGAGCTTGACGCAGGCGCCGATCAACTCCTGGCAACGCAGCGCCTCGTCCTCGCTCAGCGGGTTCCTGGTGACCTTGGCCAGATAGAGCTTTATCGACGCATGTTTCTTGTCGACGCGGTCGTCGAGCGCGGCCAGCGCCTTGATCTTGTCGGCGTCGGCGCTTTCATAGAGCTCGATGATGCGCTTCAGCATGATCTCGACCGTCTCGCAGACCCGCACCACCTCACGGGTGGCGTTGGCCAGCGCCTGGCTCGGCACATCGAGGGCGCTGTCGTTGAGCGCGGACAACTCGACGACGTCGAGCGCTTCTGCCGGCGCCGGTTTGGTGCCGAGCGCCACGATCTTTTCCGAAACGCGGTAGACGAGGCCGGCCAATGGCAGGCCGGCAACCAGGATCAGGATGTTGAAGAGGATATGGGCGTTGACGATCTGGTCGGGCACGGTGGCGCCGAGAAAGGCGACCGACGGTTTCAACCACAGGAACAGGATCAGCATGGCCAGCGAGCCCATGCCGCGCATCAGGAGATTGCCGATCGGTACGACACGCACGCCAGGCTCCGCATTGCGGGTGAGCAGCGGCGCGATGATCGACGAACCCAGATTGACGCCGAGCACCAGCATGATGCCGAGTTCGGGCGGGATGAAGCCGCGGCCGGCGAGCGTCACCATCAAAAGGACCGCGGCGATCGAGGAATGGAACAGCCAGGTGACCAGCGCCGCCAGCAGATAGGCGGTGACCGGATCGCTGGAGAAGTAGTCGACGACGACCGGCATCAGCGTGCTCTGGCGCAGCGGCTCCGAGGCCTGGCCGATCATTTCCAGCGACAACACCAGCAGGCCGATGCCGACCAGGATGCGGCCGAACTGGCGCCAGTCGCGCCGCTCGGTGGCCATGAACATGACAGTGCCGGCGACAAGACAGACCGGCACCAGCAGCGACAGGTCGAAGGTGAGCAGCTTGACCACCAGCGCCGAGCCGATCTCGGCGCCGCGCACGGCAAGCTGGCCTGATATGCCGCTGACGATGCCGGCGCCGGCGAAGGAGCCGACCAGCAAGGTGACGGCGGTGGAGCTTTGCAGGGCGATCGCCAGGCCGCAGCCGGCCAGAACCGCCATGAAAGGATTGCGCATGGTGGCGCGCAGCTTGTGGCGCAGCACATCGCCATAGGCGCGCTCGACACCTGTCTTCACCAAGCGGGTGGCAAACAGCATCAGCGCCACCGCGCCGGCAAGATGCAGCAAAACGACCGAACCGCTCATGTCAGGCTCGCATTCCGACAGCCACCAGCAATATGGGAGCCGTGATGGCAAAGGCGCAAAAGAGGGGGCGAATCAAGGACATTGCAAAGGTCGATACTACTCCGATTACTTTTAGCCGGATAATAAATTTTGCCCAATTCGGCCGGCTGTTGCGCGACAGGGCGTGTCGGAAATGGATGGATCGCAAAATGGTTGCATCGCCGGCCGGCTTCTTGATGGTCGCGCGCTCAAGTGCCGACGACCGCTTCAGATCAGGTTTGAGATGAGTGTTGAATTAGATGTTATAAATACATGAAATCATTACAAAAACGTAATCCGTGTGTTCAGTTTCGGTTCATTTTTCGGGCTCTATTGCTTGGGCATCGACAACCAAGGAGTACCCGTCATGAAACGTTTCATTCTTTCCGCAGTCGCCGTCTCCATGCTGGCTGCGACGTCCCTGCAGGGCCAGGCAGCGCCGCTGAATGCGCCGAATGCACCGCAGTCGACCTACAGCCAGGTCGACTGGAAGAAGCCGGACAGGCACGTCAAGACGCGCGTCGTGGTGAAGAAGAAAGTCGTCGTCAAGAGGAACCATTGGCGCAACGGCCAGAGATATTCGAGCTGGAGGCGCCACCAGCCGGTCCGCGACTATCGCCACTATGGCCTGCGTCGTCCGGGCCGTGGCCAGGAATGGATCCGCGTCGGCAACGACTATCTCTTGGTCAGCGTCGTCTCCGGCATCATCTTCGGCGCGATAGCCGCCCACTGACCGTCAAAAACGTCGACCGGCACAATGCCGGATAGGAAGGAAGGCGGCTTGCAACGGCCGCCTTCTTTTTGCCCTGTGAAAACCGGGTATGGTTCGCATTAGGAGTCGTCGGGTTTCGCCGGCGTGATTATATGGACGCAAACGAGCCGTTTCCGATGCGCTTTCCACCTGCCTTCCTCGACGAGATACGCGACCGCGTGCCGATTTCCGCGGTGATCGGCCAGCGCGTGGCGTGGGACAGGAAGAAGACCAACGCGCCGCGCGGCGATTATTGGGCGTGCTGTCCCTTCCATGGCGAGAAGAGCCCGTCCTTTCACTGCGAGGACAAGAAGGGACGCTATCATTGCTTCGGCTGCTCGGTTTCGGGCGACCACTTCAAATTCCTCACCGAACTCGACGGAATGAGCTTTCCCGAAGCGGTCGAGAAGATCGCCGACATGGCCGGGGTGCCGATGCCGTTGCGCGATGCCCGGGAGGAACGGCGCGAAAAGGAACGCGCCAGCCTGACCGAAGTCATGGAAATGGCGACCGCCTTCTTCCAGGAGCGGCTGCAGGGACCGGAAGGCGCAAAAGCCCGCGCCTATCTGCGCGACCGCGGGCTGACGCCGGCGACGCAGCAGTCGTTCCGGCTCGGCTATGCGCCCGACAGTCGCAATGCGCTGAAGGAGCATCTTGCCGCCAAGGGCGTGCCCAAGGCCGATATCGAGGCATGCGGGCTGGTGCGCCATGGCGACGACGTTCCGGTTTCCTACGATTGGTTCCGCGACCGCATCATGTTCCCGATCGCGGACTCCAGAGGCAAGATAATCGCCTTTGGCGGGCGGGCGCTGGCAGCCGATGCGCTTGCCAAATACATGAATTCGCCCGACACCGAGCTCTTCCACAAGGGCAACGTGCTCTATAATTTCGCCCGAGCGCGCCAAGCCCTGGGAAAGGGGGCGCTGGCCAAGGGCGGCACGGTGATTGCCGTCGAGGGCTATATGGACGTGATCGCGCTGGCGCAGGCCGGTTTCGAAAATGTCGTGGCGCCGCTCGGCACTGCGCTGACCGAAAACCAGCTTGAACTGCTGTGGCGGATGGCCGGCGAGCCGGTGCTGTGCTTCGATGGCGACCAGGCCGGACTGAAGGCGGCATGGCGCGCCGCCGACATGGCGCTGCCGGCGGTCCAGGCAGGCCGCTCGGTGCGTTTTGCGCTTCTGCCCGAAGGCAAGGACCCCGACGATCTGGTCAAGGCCGAAGGGCCGGACGCGTTTGGCGCCGTGCTTTCCGAGGCGCGGCCGCTCGCCGACCTTTTGTGGATGCGCGAAACGGCCGGCGGCATCTTCGACACGCCGGAACGACGGGCGGAACTGGAAAAAACGCTGCGCGAACTGACCAGCCGCATCCGCGACGAGAGCTTGCGCTATCACTACCAACAGGAAATGCGCGAGCGAGTGCTAAGCTTTTTCGGCGCCCAGCGCGGCGCGCGCCAAACCTATCAAGGGGGGCGCCAAGATGGGCGGTCCGGCGGGCGCTTTCAGGGCAAGGGCTCAGCTGCTGGCGGGCAGTTCGCACGCGGCGGCAATGCCGGTGGACGCACCGCGATCACCGAAAGCCTTGGCCGCTCGGCGCTGGTCAAGCGCGGCAGCGAGGGGATGTCGGTGCGCGAGGCGACGATCATCGCAGCTCTTGTCAATCATCCGGCGCTGATCGACGAGAATTTCGCGCATGTCGAGTTCCTCGACCTCGCCAACACCGATCTGAAGCGATTGCACGCGGCGATCCTCGATGCGATGGCGCATGACATGGCCAACGACCGCAACGCGGTGATCGCGACGATCGAACGTGCCGGCTGCGGCGAGATCTGGGCGCGCGTGGTGGCGCTGATCAAACGGGCGCGGCAATGGCCGGCGCTGGAAACAGCCGGACTTGAAGATGCCCGCGACGCCTTCAGCCAGGCGCTCCACTTGCAGCGCAGCGCGCGCACATTACATAAGGAGCTGAAACAGGCAGAAGCGGCGCTCGCCAGCGATCCCACGGACGAAAATTACCGGCATCTCGTCGAGATCCAGGCGCAATTTCGTGATGTGCAGGCAACGGAGGCGCTGATCGAAGGGTTCGGCGTGTCTTCGGGCCGGGCCGGGCGGGTGTAGGTCGAAGCTTACGAAAGAGTGAAAGTGCAGACCGTGCTTGTGCGCCGAATCAGCCGCGGCGCTTTAAGGCGGGTAATTGATTCGCTTTTTTCATGCGAATCATGCGAGAGGCGCTTGACCTTCTGGCAGAATGACGGAATCAGGACGATTCGAAACGTTAACCCGCGCCGGCGTCGACGGAAATGCAGCGATGTGAGGTACCGGTCACTGGACAGGCAGTCAGCCTGCCACAGATACCAGGGTTAATCTGGACTTAACGAGAGATGCAGTTACTGGCCCGGGGAAACGCGTTCTAGCGCGAGCGCATCTGATAAACCGGTACGGCAGCTTACGCGGCTTGATACTTATGCGGCTAGATACTTGGCCGCTTGGAGAAAATAAAGAATGGCGACAAAAGAAAAGGAAGAGGTCGAGACCGAACGTGAAGGCGCCACCGATGGCCCTCTGCTCGACCTTTCCGACGATGCTGTCAAGAAGATGATCAAGGCCGCCAAGAAGCGCGGCTATGTCACCATGGACGAACTGAATTCGGTGCTGCCCTCGGAGGAAGTCACCTCCGAGCAGATCGAGGACACGATGGCCATGCTCTCCGACATGGGCATCAACGTGGTCGAGGACGACGAGCAGGGCGAGGAGCCCGAAGCCGCCGACGCGGCTGCCGACGCCGAGGAAGACGCCAACGAACTGGCCGAGCAGACCGGTACCGCCGTAGCGGCGACGACCACCAAGAAAGAGCCGACCGATCGCACCGACGATCCGGTTCGCATGTATCTGCGCGAGATGGGCTCGGTCGAGCTTCTGTCGCGCGAGGGCGAAATCGCGATTGCCAAGCGCATCGAGGCTGGCCGCGAGACGATGATCGCGGGCCTGTGCGAAAGCCCGCTGACCTTCCAGGCCATCATCATCTGGCGTGACGAGCTCAACGAATCGAAGATCCTCTTGCGCGAGATCATCGACCTCGAAGCGACCTATGCCGGACCGGAGGCCAAGCAGGCGCCGGTGGTCGAGCGGATCGAGGAAGCCAAGACCGACGACAAGCCGCGCCGTTCGCGCGAGGACGAGGACGACATCACCAATGTCGGCGGCGACACCCGCGGTCTGACTGATGACGACGAGGAAGACGAGGACGAAGCCAGCCTGTCGCTGGCGGCGATGGAAGCGGAGCTGCGCCCGCAGGTGATGGAGACGCTCGACGTCATCGCCGACACCTACAAGAAGTTGCGCAAGCTGCAGGACCAGCAGGTCGAGAACCGGCTGGCTGCCGCCGGCACGCTGTCGCCCAGCCAGGACCGCCGGCTGAAGGAGCTGAAAGACCAGCTGATCAAGGCGGTGAAGTCGCTATCCCTGAACACGGCGCGCATCGAGGCATTGGTCGAGCAGCTCTACGACATCAACAAGCGCCTGGTGCAGAACGAAGGCAAGCTGTTGCGGCTGGCCGAAAGCTATGGCGTGCGCCGCGAGGAATTCCTGAAGGAGTATCAGGGCTCGGAGCTCGATCCCAACTGGACGCGCTCGATCGGCAATCTGACCTCGCGCGGCTGGAAGGAATTCACCAAGAACGAGAAGGACGCGATCCGCGACCTGCGCGCCGAGATCCAGAACCTCGCCACCGAAACGGCGATCTCGATCCTGGAATTCCGCAGGATCGTCAACCAGGTGCAGAAGGGCGAGCGCGAAGCCGCGATCGCCAAGAAGGAAATGGTCGAGGCCAATCTGCGCCTCGTCATTTCCATCGCCAAGAAATACACCAATCGCGGCCTGCAGTTCCTCGATCTGATCCAGGAAGGCAATATCGGCCTGATGAAGGCGGTCGACAAATTCGAATATCGCCGCGGCTACAAGTTCTCGACCTATGCGACGTGGTGGATCCGGCAAGCGATCACCCGCTCGATCGCCGACCAGGCGCGCACCATCCGCATTCCGGTGCATATGATCGAGACGATCAACAAGATCGTGCGCACCTCGCGCCAGATGCTGCACGAGATCGGCCGCGAGCCGACGCCGGAGGAACTGGCGGAAAAGCTCGCCATGCCGCTGGAAAAAGTGCGCAAGGTGCTGAAGATCGCCAAGGAACCGATCTCGCTCGAAACGCCGGTCGGCGACGAGGAGGATTCGCATCTGGGCGATTTCATCGAGGACAAGATGGCGATCCTGCCGATCGACGCGGCGATCCAGGCCAATTTGCGCGAGACGACGACGCGGGTACTTGCTTCGCTCACCCCGCGTGAAGAGCGCGTGCTCAGAATGCGCTTCGGCATCGGCATGAACACCGACCACACGCTGGAGGAAGTCGGCCAGCAGTTCTCGGTCACCCGAGAGCGCATTCGCCAGATCGAAGCCAAGGCGCTGCGCAAGCTCAAGCACCCGAGCCGCTCGCGCAAGCTGCGGAGCTTTCTGGACAGTTGATGCCGGGCAACGGATAGCAATTTAAAGGGCGCTGTGGCGCCCTTTTTCGTTCAGGGATTGTCTCGCCGGACGGTGCGGTTGTTGTTGCAGCATACCGGCTGTGGGAGGATAATCGGGTGTCGGATGCATTTTCTGGGCGACAACCCCGGATGCCCGCCCCGGCGGTGACGCCGCGCTCCGAGGCCTCCGGAGGGAGGTGTGCATGACAACCTATATCGTGCTGATCAACTGGACTGAGCAGGGCGCCAGAAATGTGCGCGAGTCGCCGAAGCGGCTCGATGCCGCCAAGAAGCTGCTGGGAGACATGGGCGGCTCGTTCAAGGCTTTTTATCTCACCATGGGCGAATGCGACATGGTGGCGGTCGTCGAAGCGCCCGACGATGCGGTGCTCGCTCGTTTCTCGCTGATGCTGGCGTCAGGCGGCAACGTGAGGACGCGGACGCTCAAGGCTTTCCCGGAATTGGCCTATCGCGAAATCATCGCCTCGCTCGGCTGAGGCGTGCGCGGCTATAGACCCGCGCAAGCTGCCGGACATCGGACGGTCAGGCGCCGCTCGACGGCGCCCGGCCAGTCTTGCCCAAAGGTCGCTGGTCCGGAATGTGTCTGGCCCGAAAGTGTCTGGCCCAAAAGGGGCTGGCCCGAAATGTTGCGGGGCGAAGGTATTTCCCGGATAGTCAGCACAGCATTTCAACGCGCGTCTCGAGACACATGCCCAAGCCTCTGCTGACCGTCTGGTACAATACCCGTTGTCCGGTTTGCGATGCCGGCATCGTCAGGCAGAAGCGGCGGCTGGTCGAGGCGATCAAGGCCGGGCGGATCGCGTTTCGCGACATCAATGCCGAACCGGCGGCGCTGGCCGGATACGGCGTGTCGCTGGAGGACATCCGCCGCCGGCTGCACGCAACCGATGCGGACGGCAGGCTGCTGGTCGGCGCCGACGTCGCAATTGCCGTCTGGCTGAGAACGCCGGGCGAGGGCTGGCTGGCAGCGCTGTTCGGCAACCGCGCCGCGCTGCCATTGACGCGCTATGCCTATGATCGCTTCGCCGATCTTCTCTATGCCTGGAACCGGCGCAAGGGCCGCTGGTAACCGGTATTAGCCAAGCTCGGTGACGAAATCAATCTGCTGGCACCGTTCTCAGATACATCGTAAGATATATCTTGACTCAACGACCTCATTCGCATAATTGAGATATATCGTAAGACATAACTCAAGGAGCAGGCAATGCACGGACATCATCATTTCGGCGGGCATGCCGAGCGCGTTTTCATGCATATGGCCGGCAAGTTCGGCGGTCGTGGCGGCGGCTTCGGCCCATTCGGCCACGGCATGAGGGGCGGCGGGCGCGGCGGGCCGGGCGACATGTTCCGGGCCGGGCGTATGCTGGCCGACGGCGATCTCAAGCTGATCACGCTGTCGCTGCTGGCCGAGGCGCCGCGCCACGGCTATGACATCATCAAGGCGCTGGAGGAACGCACCAGCGGCGTCTACAGCCCGAGCCCCGGCGTGGTCTATCCGACGCTGACCTTCCTGGAAGAGGCCGGCTATGCCGTCTCGTCGGCGGAAGGCAACAAGAAGGTGTTTTCGATTACCGAGGCAGGGCAGGCGCATCTCAACGACAATCGCGAGATGATCGACCATGTGCTCGATCATCTCGAGCGTTTCGGCCGCAAAATGGCAAAGGCACGTGACTGGTTCGGCTGGAACGACGATGGCGAGGATAGCGGACGTCGCGGCCGCGGCGGTTCGGAAAAGCGTGACGAATTCCGCGCCGTGCGCCAGCGGCTACGCGCAGCCCTCGGCGACATTGTCGACGCGCCCGCTGAAAAACAGGCCGAGGCGATCGCGATATTGAAAGGGGCGGCCGAAGCCCTCGAAGCGCTGTCGCGCGACTGACTTCCAGGCCGGATGCGGGCCTTGCCCGTTTGCCTAAGGATCGCTAGTGAAATCATCCTGCACCACGCTATGTGATGCAGGATGATAGCCGTTGGAGGGCGCGCTCATGTCTTTTCTGAAACGTCTTTTCGGCGGTGGCGGCGGTGACGCGGGCGAGCCAAAGAGTGCTGCACCGGCAAAGCAGATCGAGCACAAGGGATTTTTGATCAGCGCCACGCCGTACAAGGCGGAGGGCCAATACCAGACCTGCGGCGTGGTTTCCAAGGAGATCGACGGCGTGATGAAGGAGCACAAATTCATCCGCGCCGATCGTTTTGCCGGGCTCGACGACGCTGTCGACATCTCGATCAAAAAGGGCATTCAGCTGGTCGACGAGCAGGGCGAGAAGATGTTCGGGTGAGACCCGATCGGTCTCCGGCGCATCTTGAAACGAACAAGGCAAGCGCCCTGTGAGGCGCCTGCCTTTAATTAGAGTTACCGACGGCTGGTGGCCTACGCCGCCACCGCAGCCTGTTTGCTTACGGTCGATGTCACCAAAGCATCCACTTTGGCTGATGCCTTGGCCAGAGCGGCAGTGACCGCGTCCGGCCCCATGCCGACGCCTTCGATGCGGATGACTTCGACGTCGGTCATGCCGATGAAGCCAAGCACGCTGCGCAAGTAAGGGATGGCGTGGTCCATCTGCACGGCAGCGCCTTCCGAATAGATGCCGCCCGAGGCCAGGACGATGTAGACCTTCTTGCCGGTGACGAGGCCCTTCGGGCCATTCTCGCCATAAGAGAAAGTTTTGCCGGTGCGGGAGACGTGGTCGACCCAGGATTTCAGCGTCGACGAAATGCCGAAATTGATGAAGCCGGTGGCCAGGATGATGGTGTCTGCCGCAAACAGTTCATCGAGCACGCCGTCGGAAACGCCGACGACCTCGGCCTGGCGCTGGGTGCGGGCCTCGGCGGGCGTATAGATGCCGGTCGAATAGTCCGGATCGATGTGCGGCAGCGGGTTTGCCACGAGATCGCGTGCGACGAGCTTGGCCGAAGGATCGGCGGCGAGCAGCTTTTCCGCAAGTTCAGTGGCGATGCGGGTCGAATGCGAGGCATTGCCGCGCGGACTGGATGTGACGAGAAGGATGGACATGGCGGGTCTCCAGGGTTGGAATGATCTGTCCAGACCTATATGGGCGAACTGACCTATTTGAAAAACCGGCAAATTCTATGTATGTTCCATCTAAATAGTGGATATGACGATGCAGCCAAACCCGACACTTGATCAGCTTCAGATCCTTGTCACCGTCGCCGACACCGGCAGTTTCTCCGCCGCCGGCCGCAAGCTCAACCGAGCGCAGTCGGTCATCAGCTACGCTATCGCCAATCTCGAGGCACAGCTTGGGCTGAAACTGTTCGAGCGCGAGGGCACGCGCGAGCCGCATCTGACCGATGTCGGCCGGGCGACGCTGGAAGATGCGCGGCGCATGGTCGGCGTATTGCAGCGCATCCGCTCTCGCGTCGACAGCCACAAACAGGGCCTGGAGGCTGAAGTTGCGCTGTCGGTCGATGTGGCGCTGCCTTCCACCGTGCTGGTGCGCGTGTTGAAGGCGTTCGAGGCGCAATTTCCAACCGTGATGCTGCGCCTGCATGCCGGCACACTCGGGCTGATCCCCGATCATGTCGTCAATGGACATGCCGATCTCGGTATTGGCGGACTGCTGGGCGAGGTCGACGCGCATCTTGTGCGCATTGGCTTCATGTCGATGGTGCCGGCGGCCGCGCCAAGCCATCCGCTGGCGCTGCTTCCCAAGCCGGTGCCGCTGGAGGAGGTGCGCGAACACATCCAACTTGTCGTCAGCGACCAGTCCGAGCGCACCAAAGGGCGCGACTACGGCGTCTATGCCTACCGCACCTGGCGACTTACGGATATGCGAACCAAGCATGCGCTGATGCGCGAAGGGTTGGGCTGGGGCGGACTGCCGCGATGGTTGATTGCTGACGATGTGGCCAACGGCCGTCTGGTGGAACTCGATCTGGAGCCGTATCGCGAAGTCCGCGCGCCGCTTTATGCCATGCACCGTGCCGACCGCAGCCCGAAGCCGGCTGCGGCTTGGCTGATCGACCAGTTCAAGCGCCAGCTTGGTTGTTTCAACGAGTTCGAGCCGAACCAGGGGCCTGGGGCGACAGACCATCAATCAGCGCCATGAGAACGGCGCGGTAGTCCTCGGTCGAAGCGCCTGCTTCGATGGCGAGCGCCGCGCGGTCGAAGGCGGCGGCAAGCAGCGCGGTCAGCGCTTCCACCGGCAATCTCATCATGGACTGCGAGCGCATCGCGGCAACCAGGCCTTCGCGCAACGAGCGGTTGCCGTGGCGGTCGTCGATCTCGTCCATGGCGGCGCGGCCGAGCACGGCCGGCCCGTCGAGCAACAGCAGCCGGGTGCGGCCGGGTGCGCGCATGGCGGCAAGATAGGCATCCGAGCCGGCGATCAGCGCATCGCGGGCAAACAGCGAGGGCGGCGAGGCGCGCTCGATCTCTTCCGCCACAGCCGCCGCCTCCAACTCGACCACTGCGGCGAACAGCGCCTGCTTGTCGGCAAAGTGATGATAGAGCGCGCCGCGCGTGACGCCGGCCGCAGCCACGATCTCGGGCGTGCCGGTCTCCGCATAGGACTTCTCGGTGAACAGTTTTCGCGCCGCTGATATCAGTTCGGCGCGCGTCGCTTCGGTGCGATCGCGGTTGGAGCGGCGCGCGGATTCCTGTTGCATACATGCAGCCTGTATGTTAATACGTATTTACATGCAGAATGTATGTTATTTGACGGGAGAAGGAAAGATGAAGACGACAAGCTATTACCCGGTGCTGATGACTAGCGACGTTGCCGGCACGAAGGCCTTCTATGTCGCGCATTTCAGCTTCAAGCCGCTGTTCGAGAGCGACTGGTATGTGCATCTGCAATCAACCGAGGATCGCCGCGTCAATCTCGGCATCGTCCAGGGCGATCATGAAACCATTCCTGAGGAAGGGCGCGGCCGGACCTCCGGCCTGCTGATCAATTTCGAGGTCAAGAACCCCGATGCTATCTACGAGCGGATCACCGCCGCCGGCCTGCCGATCCTGTGCAGCCTGCGCGACGAAGCCTTCGGCCAGCGCCATTTCATCACCAAAGACCCCAATGGCGTGCTGATCGACGTGATCAAGCCGATCCCGCCGAGCGCCGAGTTTCTGGAGCAGTTTGTTGAAGGCGCGGCGGCCTGAGCTGGATAGCGGCTGGCAGGAATTGTCTGTAGATATCAGCTGAAGCCTCCAGCCGCGTGGCCGACCACGTCTTTGCGGTCTAAGCTGAACTCATCAGTCTGGGCCCATTCCATGCGTGAAATCTGCCTTGTCCGCGCGCCCTCAAACCTTGGCCTCCGTCCGCTGAGGCCGGATCATATACCGGGGACGTGGCGTGCGCCGCAGGCGTTGACCGAAGCCGGCCTGGTCGAGACGCTTTCGCCCCTCAAAGTGGTTGATCTTGATCGGCCCGCCTATAGCACGGAACCGCAGCCTGGCACCCGCCTGCGCAACGGCAATGCGTTACGCAGCTTCAATCTCGGACTCGCCGAAGTGGTTGCCGGCGCGCTCAGACGAGGCGAGTTCCCGCTGGTCGTCGGCGGCGACTGCGCGATCCTGCTTGGCGCGCTGGCTGGTGCACGGCGATCCGGTCCGCTGGCACTGGTCCATGTCGATGGCCATAGCGATTTCCGCCATCCGGGCAACTACGACGTCGATGCTTCACTCGGCTCGGCCGCCGGCATGGACCTTGCGCTCGCCACCGGACGTGGTGAGCCGTTGCTGACCGACTGGCCTGAGATCGCGAGCCCACTTGTTGCGGACGAACAGGTGGTTCAGATCGGCGAACGCGAGAACCGCAACCCTGACTTCGCCTGGCCCGACATCAATTCGACCGCGATGACGCTGATCGATGTTTTTGCCGTGCGGGAGCTCGGCGCGGCAAAGGTCCTGGAAAAGACCTGGACCACGCTGGCGCGAACCGGCTGGCCCTATTGGGTGCATTTCGACGTCGATGCGCTCGACCAGACGGTGATGCCGGCGGTGGATTCACCAGGCAGTCCAGGCATCGATCCCGACGATCTCGTCGCCATCCTCGCGGCGCTGGTGGCGGATCCGCGCTGCACTGGAATGGACATGACGATTTTCGATCCGGACCTCGATCCGACCGGCGAGCTGGCGGTGCTGCTGGTTTCGCTGCTTGGCCAGATGTTTGCGCCGCGTTAGAGCGACGTGCGTCCACTTGGACGCACAAAGTACGCTCTAACACTTTGGATCTGCGCATCGTGCTTTCCGAAAATCGGTTTCGATTTTCGGGCCGATGCGATAGTTGTCAGGCCCGCGCCTCCGGCATCAGCGTGACCTGAGCAACGCCGGAGCGGCGCACCACTGTGCACAGCGTTTCGCGGCCGATGCGCTCGGCGTCGAGCATGCGCACCAGATCGTCGACGCCGGTGACCGGGCGGCCGTCGATGGCGGCGATGATGTCGCCCTCTTTCAGGCCTGCTCTGGCGGCCGGGCTGTTCGCCTCGACACTGCGCAGGCGCACCGCTGTGCTGCTCGACACTTGCGACAAAAGGGCGGCGCGACGCGGCAGGGTTGTCGTGTCGGCCGAGACACCGATGAAGGCGCGGCGGACGCGGCCGAAGCGGATGATCTCGGAAATGACGAAATTGGCGGTGTTGGAGGCAACCGCGAAGGCGATGCCTTGCGCGCCATGGATCATGGCTGTGTTGACGCCGATAACCTCGCCCGCCGACGACACCAGCGGTCCGCCGGAATTGCCGGGGTTGAGCGCTGCGTCGGTCTGGATGACATCGTCGATCAGCCGGCCGGTGGAAGCACGCATCGAGCGGCCGAGCGCCGAGACGACACCTGATGTGACGGTCCATTCGAAGCCGAGCGGGTTGCCGATGGCAATGGCGATCTGGCCGCGCCGCAGGCGCTTGGAATCGCCGAGCGGCGCAATATCGGCAAAGCTGCCGTCGGCACGCACCAGCGCGATGTCGGTGTCGGGGTCGCGGCCGAGAACACGGCCTTCTCTGGAGACGCCGTCCGGCATCGCAACCCGGACGCTGCGGGCATCGCCAACGACGTGGAAATTGGTGACGACCAGCCCATCCGGTGTGATGACGAAGCCGGAGCCCAGGCCGCCGGCACCACCGATGCGCTCGATGCGGCAGACGGCGGGACCGATGCGGTCCACGGCATCAGCGACCGTTGCCGAATAATCGTCGAGCAGCGCATCGTCGAACTGCAATTGCTGGGCGGGGAGGGACATGGCAGGGCTCCGTGTCTTTAGAGCAAGATGAAGGATGCCTATATGTGCGGAGCGGCCGGATCGGCCGCGACCTGACCAGATGGCCAGTCCAGCGCCCAACTAGCCGTCAGGCGAGTACCCGCCAACGCGCTGCCGAGCGATATCTGGGGTAGAGCGACGAGCGTCCATTGGACGCTCAAAGTGCGCTCTAAGACTTTGAGTTCTCGCACCGTGCTTTCCGAAAATCGATGCCGATTTTCGGGCCGAGGCGAAAAAGACCCAGGAGACCGACATGAGCGACTTCAATCTAAGCGCATTTTCCAACGCCATCGCCGATATCGCCGCCGCAGCGGCGCCGGCGACGGCGAGCTTTGCCACGCATCAGCATCGCACCGCGACCGCCTTCCATTGGCGCGACGGCTATTTTGTCGCTGCCGAGGAGGCGGTGGAGGCCGGCGAGGAGATCGAGCTGACGCTTTCTTCGGGCGACAAGGTGAAGGCTGAGCTGGTCGGCCGCGATCCATCCACCGGGACCGCCCTTCTGAAGCCGACCGCCGCGCCGGACGTGCCGCCGCTGACCAAGGCAGGCACGGCGCGGCCGGGCCATCTGGCCATTGCCGTCGGCAATAGCGACGGTGCGTCGCTCGCTGCATTCGGAACGGTTGGTGAGGTCGGTCCGGCCTGGCGCTCGATGCGCGGCGGCACGATCGACCGGCGCATCAATCTGGCCGTCAATGCCGGTGGCCGTTTCGAGGGCGGCCCGGTGCTCGACGCCAAGGGCGCACTGATCGGCATGCTTTTGTTCGGGCCGCGCCGGCGGGCGCTGGTCATGCCTTACGAGACGATCGAACGGGCGGTGGCGACGCTGCGCGAGAAGGGCCATGTCGCGCGCGGCTATCTCGGCGCCGGCCTGCACCCGATCCGCAACGGCGACACGCATGGCGCGATGGTGATGAGCCTCGACGACAACGGCCCGGCGAAGGCGGCCGGCCTGCATCTTGGCGACATTATCGCGTCGTGGAACGGCGAGGCCGTGCACGGCCCGCGCGAGCTGATCCGCAGGCTCGGGCCGGACAGCGCCGGCGCGTCGGTGACGCTCGGCGTGGTGCGCGGCGGCGAACGGCGCGACGTCGTGCTGACCATCGGCGAAAAGCCGCTAAACTGAGAGGATCGATGGCAAGTCACAGGATCACGGGGCGGCGGCTGACGGTGCTGATCGCGCTCGATGACGTCGTGCGCGCCGAGCACCTGTCCACCGCTCTTGCCGCGACCGGCGATCTGCTGCCGATTGTGGCCGGTAGCAGCAATAGCGCCGACAGAGCGGATGTCGCGATCGTCGATGGCGTTTACCTGGAAAGAGGGGGCGTGGAAGGCGAGCCCACCGATCCCGCGATACCTCGGGTGCTCCTGTCGCAACGAGCGAGCCGGCAGCGGCCGGCCGATACCGTGTTTGCCGTGCTGCCGCCGGCAGTGGACGATCTGCTGATCGCTGCCGCCGCGCGACTGGCGGCGGCTGGCTATCGGATCTCGGGCGAGGGCCGCCCCTTGTCCGATCGACATGACGATTTCGCCTTCCATGACGACGATCTCTCCGACGAGGAGCCGGTCGGCGACAGCGCCGGCCGGCCAGTGCTGTCGCCGCGCGAGAGCGAAGTGCTGGCGCTTTTGGCCGAGGGCGCGCCCAACAAGGTGATCGCGCGGCGCCTGAACATTTCCGTGCATACGGCGAAGTTCCACGTCGCGGCGATCCTGATCAAGCTAGGCGCGGCCAACCGCACCGACGCCATCGCCATCGCCATGCGGCAAGGCCTGGTGCTGGTTTAGTGGATGATGGCAGGATGTAGGGCGGTCCTGTCAAAGTCTGCGCTGCCCCTCATCCGCCTGCCGGCACCTTCTCCCCGTATAGTGGCGGGGGGAAGGAAGCTGAACGCAGCCACGGCTCAATTCTTGCGACGTTGCCAGTTGGCGAAAGCTGCGATGAAGGCGTCCTTCTCCCCGTCTCTATTCGGGGAGAAGTGCCCGGCAGGGCGATGAGGCAGCGCAACGCCGCGAGAATCCTCCGCAGCGTCACCATCTCTCGATGCTCCCCGCTCTTGTGTCGGGCGACGGCACGCGGCAAGGATTGTGCAAAGAGGCCGGCACAGGAAAGGCGCAAGACATGTCGCTCAAGGGAAAGACGCTGTTCATCTCCGGCGGGTCGCGCGGCATCGGGCTGGCGATCGCGCTGCGCGCCGCGCGCGACGGCGCCAATGTGACCATCGCGGCCAAGACCGCCGAGCCCCACCCGAAGCTGCCGGGCACGATCTATACGGCGGCTGAGGAGATCGAGCAGGCCGGCGGCAAGGCATTGCCGATGCTGTGCGACATACGCGAGGAGGGGCAGGTGGCCGAGGCGGTCGCCAGAACCGTCGAAAAATTCGGCGGCATCGACATCTGCATCAACAATGCCAGCGCCATCCAACTCACCGGCACGCTGGAAACCGACATGAAGCGCTACGACCTGATGCATCAGATCAACACACGCGGCACGTTCCTGGTTTCCAAAATGTGCATTCCGCACCTGAAGTTGGCCGACAATCCTCACATCTTGAATCTGGCGCCGCCGCTCGACATGAAGGCCAAATGGTTCAAGAACCATGTCGCCTATACGATGGCCAAATTCGGCATGTCGATGTGCACGCTGGGCATGAGCGCAGAGTTCGCCAGGGACGGCATCGCCGTCAATTCACTGTGGCCGATCTCGACGATCGACACGGCAGCGGTGCGCAATCTTCTGGGCGGGGCGACAGTGGCGGCGATGAGCCGTTCGCCCGATATCATGGCCGATGCCGCGCATGCGATCCTGCTCAGGCCGTCGCGCGAAGCGACCGGCAATTTCTACATCGACGAGGAGGTGCTGCGCGCCGAGGGCGTCAGCGATTTTTCAATCTATGCGCCTGATGCGACAGGTCCGCTTGCCGGCGATTTCTTCGTGCCGGACGAGGTGTTTGCGAATTCGAAAACCAACGTGAAAAATATCTACTGACTGGCACCGGCATAGCCCTCATTTCCCAACCGAAGCCGGAAACAAAAACCCCGCCGGCGAGGGGGTACCGGCGGGGCTCATGTGTCCCGCTGGAGTCGGGACAGGGCAGGGAAGCCCTAGCCAGAATCTGGGGTGGACGACCTCGCGATTCAATGCCTGGTTAAATCGCGACTTACATTCTCCTTCAACCTCGGCTGATTGCCGGAAATTGCCCAACCCGGAGAAACCGGGGTGGGCTATGTCTTCCCGCATAGATTCCAGAAACCAGTTCAGGTTCCTGGAATTGCGAATTAATTCGCGCTGGCGACCGGCGCCACCAGCGAGGTGATGCGGCGAATGGCGACGCGACGGTTCTCGCGCTCAGGCTCCGACGTATCGACCTTGAGATACTCCTCGCCATAGCCCTGTGTCGTCAGGTTTTCCGGCGGGATGCTGAAGGCATTGCTCAGGGCTTCGGCGACCGCCTCAGCGCGACGGTCGGACAAAGCGAGGTTCGCCTCCGGCTTGCCGACGGCATCGGTATGGCCTTCGATCAGGAAGGTTTCCGCCGGGTTCTTTTCCAGTAGCTTCTCCATGGCGCTGGCCACGCCTTCCAGTTTCTGCACCTCGGTTTCGGGGATCGAGGCTGAACCGAATTCGAAGTTCAGCGTGTCGAGGTCGATACGGCGGGCGATGTCGCGCACGCGGGCCGAGCGCTTGACCTCATCGATCGAGTAGAGGCGCTGCACCCTCTCCACCGGCGGCTGTTCAAGGAAGGCATAGTAGTCGTCCGGATCCTCGACCTCCTCGGAATCCAGAATGTACTCCTCGCGCGGAATGTCGATCCGAATCGGCGGCAGGTCGTCGCCTGGATCGCGCCAGTCGCCATCGTCCTCATAGTGCCGCTCGTCGACATAGCTCAGCACATATTCGCGTCCGTCAGGCGCGATGCGTGAACGCTGGACGACATCACCGTAGCGGTTGCGGATGGTGACGATCTGGATACCATTGTCACGCTCGACGATTTCCCGGGTGCGATTGCTCGACAGCTCCTCATAGTAGACGTTCCGCGCGCCACGCCGCATGCGCGGCGCATCGTCGCTTTCAACGATCGTCTGGTTGTTGAACTGGAGGATAACACGGTCGCCGAGTTCCCTGACGACGTCGACCCCGCGCGGGCGTTCACGACGGCGGCGAACGTTTTCCTCGTCGGGCGCACGCTCAACGCGTCTTCCCTTTTCCTCCGTCGCCCGAACCATCCTCTCAAGCTTGATCGCCTGCTGGGCCGCCCTGTCATCGGTGGGCGGCGGTCCCTGATCGACCGGAGCCGGCCTCGGGGCTTCCGCCTGTTCGCCGTTCTGCTGCGTCGGCTGTCCACCCGCGTCCTGGCCGCTCGTTTCTTGCGCGTTGTCCCTGCCGCCCCTGCGCTTGCGCACGGCATCCTTCTGGCTGTCGAACACGGGAGCCTCGCCCTGGGCCGGACCTTCGCCTTCGGCGGGCGCGGCCTGCTCGCGCTCGGCGGGCTGCTCGCCGGTTGAGGGCTGCTCGCCTGTCACCGGCTGTTCGTCGATAGGCTTCTTGCGGCGGTCCTTAGCCTGATCCCGGGGCTGTTCGCCCTCGGCGGGAGCCGTTTGCTGGTCGGTCGGAAGCGGTTCGGCCTGCTCGCCGGCTTCCTTCCTGGCTGGCCGTTCGGATGGTGCGGCTTCGATCTGCTGATCCTGCTCCCGCTTCTTCCTGCGCGGCGTGACCTGCTCGTTGTCATTTGCAGGTGTGGCGTTTTCGCGAGGCGCAGCCTGCTCGGCCTCCTCCTGCTGTTGCCGGTCGCGCTTCTTTCTGCGCGGTTCGGGCTGTTCGTCGCTGGCAGGCGCCGCCTGCTCGGCGGGCTTTTCGGCTGGTGCGGCTTCCTGCTGCTGTTGCCGGTCGCGCTTCTTCCTGCGCGGCTCGGGCTGTTCGTCGCTGGCAGGTGCGGCCTGCTCGGCGGGCCGTTCGGCCGGTGCGGCTTCCTCCTGCTGTTGCCGGTCACGCTTCTTCCTGCGCGGCTCGGGCTGTTCGTCGCTCGCAGGTGCGGCCCGCTCGGCGGGTGCGGCTTCCTCTTGCTGTTGCTGCTCGCGCTTCTTCCTGCGCTGACCGCCCTGCTGCTCCTCGCCGGAAGGCGCGGCCTGTTCCTCGCGCTTCTTGCGAGGCTTCTGCTCCGGTTCCGCCTGCGGTGCGCAGCCTTCCGCCGACTCGCCTTCGGGGCAATTCGATTGCACGGGGATCAACGGCGTGGCGGTACTCTGCGGTGGGTCGAACGCGGCGCTGCCCTGCAACGGGAATGCGCCCAACGGCGCGGACGCCATCAGCAGGCCAAGTGCCGTGCCTGCCAGAATCCGTGGTTGGCGTTTCATTAAAAATCCTCCTTTGGCGTCCCATCCCGGCCCAAACTGTTCATCAACCGGATTGGTTCCGGTCAGCGGGCATTAACGGCTACGAAGGGCAATTGGCCGGCGTTTTGAAGGCGACTTCGTGTTATTCCTATGGTGCCGGCCTAGGGTGCTGGCCGGGTCTGCGTCTGTTGCGGTGCTTGACCTTCACCCGGCCAGGGGCCACATCCCGTCGATGGAAACGCCGTTCTGGAAAACCAAGACGCTCGAGGCGATGACCCCGGCCGAGTGGGAATCGCTTTGCGACGGCTGCGGCAAATGCTGCCTGTCGAAACTCGAGGACGAAGACACCGGCGCGATTTACTGGACGAGCGTCGGCTGCCGGCTGTTCGACGCCGAAACTTGTCGCTGTTCCGATTATGCCAACCGGTTGGCGCGCGTCCCGGACTGCGTCGGTCTGACGCCGCAGAATGTGCGCACCATCAGTTGGCTGCCCAAAACCTGCGCCTACCGGCTGGTCGCCGAGGGCCACGATCTCTACTGGTGGCACAGGCTGGTGTCAGGCAGTGCCGAGACGGTGCATGAGGCCGGCATCTCGATGCGGGGCCGGGTCAGCGCCAGCGAGACCGATCTTGCCGAGCCCGACGACTATTTCGAGCACATGCTGGACGACGAGCCCTAGCGACGCGCCGTCGGGAACCGGAACCGGCTGCCCGACAGCGCGTTTTCCACCCAAATGGTTCAGAACCGACCGGATTGTCAGAACCGGAAAGCCGAGAAGACTGCGCAATTGCTTGTTTCTACATGAACCCAAAATGAACGGCCGGTTCGCAAAAAGTTCAGATACGCAAGCGCATTCTCCTCGCCATTGGTAAGACACATTGGTTCGATCAAAGGCGGGCGGAAGCCCTGAACAAGGAGAGAAGACATGTTCAACACGATCAAGACGGCGGCCCTTTCGGCGCTTATCGGCCTCGGCACGCTTGCCGCCATTCCCGCCACAGCCCATGCAGACAGCATCTACCTCGGCTTCGGCAACGATGACGATCCGCGCGTCGGCGTCTATTCCGGCGATGATGACGATGGTTACTACCGCGAACGCCGCCGCGAACGCGACTGGCGCCGGTCCTGCTCGCCAAACCGTGCTCTCGGCAAGGCAGAGCGCATGGGTCTGCGCCGTGCCCGTATCATCGACGTCGGCCGCCGCACCGTGAAAGTAGCGGGCCGCCAGTATGGCGACCGCGTCGTGGTCGTGTTCGCCAATGAGCGCGGCTGCCCGGTCCTCTACCGGTAAGCGTTCGCACGTTGCCTACCGGCACGGCCTGCCTGGCAGTATGACCTTCTGCGAAGGTCAGCTTTAGGGACACGACCTTCGCAGAAGGTCGGTCTGGAGTAGAGCCCCCTGAGATAGACGGGTGCGGCTCGAAAAACCCCGGAGGGCCAGTCCTCGGGGGTTTTTTAATGCAACGAAGTCAATAGTCAATGTTGCCGGTTACCCGCGTTTCAGCGGGCGGTCACTTCAACTCGAAAGTGACTGTGACCTGCACCGTGTAGGAATTCTCGCCAGCCTGCACCGGAACCGATTCGCGGACCGCATCAAAGGCCTTGGCGGTCATCGGTATCGGCGGCGGCGCGACGTTCTGGTCGGTGATTTCCAGCACCCGCCCGATGCTGACGCCGGCGGCTTCGGCCAGCGTCCTGGCCTTGGCCATTGCGTCGGCGACCGCCTTCTTGCGGGCTTCGGTGACAGTTGCCGTTGGATCCTCGTTGGAGAACGAGATGCCGCCGCCCTGGTTGACGCCGAGCGATACCGCCTTGTCGAGAATCTCGCCTGTCTTGTCGATGTCGCGGATGCGCACCGAAAGCGTGTTGGTCACCTGGTAGGCGATCAGTTCCGCTTCCTGGCTGCCGTCCGGCTTGTTGGTATAATTGTAGCGCGGGCTGATCTGGATGCCGGCTGTCTGCAGGTCGCGCTCCTTGATGCCGGCCGATTTCATTGCGGCGATCACCGAGGCCATGGCGTCGTTGTTGGCATCGAGCGCGGCACGCGCGGTCTTGGCCTCGCGCATGACGCTGAGCGTCAGCAGCGCCAGATCGGGGGCCGCGGTCGCTTCGCCTTCGCCAGTGACGACGATGCGGGGCGGCGGCGGCGAATCGGCCGCGCCGGCCATCGCCGGAAAAGCGATTGCGGCGGCGAGCGCCAACGGCAAAAGATGTCTGGTCATAAAAATCTCCTCGGTCTGCGATCCAGTCGCGCTTGTCGACTACCGCATCGGCATAAAAATCGGAATCGATTTTCGGGAAGCTCGATTGCGTAGATTCAAAGCGTTAGAGCGTATTTTGTATTTTGCGCGTCTAAGTGGACGCACTTCGCTCTAATGTCTGAATATGGGCGGATTTGGACGATTTCGGCCAGCCCATCCGGAAAGCCTTGTGCGGTTCGGGGAAAAACATTAATCCAGCCGCGTGTGGGGCCTGTAGCTCAATGGTTAGAGCCGGCGGCTCATAACCGCTTGGTTGGGGGTTCGAGTCCCTCCGGGCCCACCATAACCTTTGATTTAATTGATAAAAAGTGCCCTCGGCCCAAAACGTTTTGGGCCCATTATGGGCCCAAGACAAGGCCGTGGCCCCGGTTTGTTCCGACTCGATTTGGTTATTTGACAATGCGGAGGTTTGTCCGCCGCTTCATGGCGTCGCGTTTGGCCTCGCGCTCGTTGATGGCACGAGCAATATCAACCGCGATCCGCTTCTTATTGGCCTCGCGGACATACTCATCCGTCACGGCCATTGAGGAATGGCCCATCGCCTCCATAATGGCCCGCGCTTGGATGTTGCATTCAGCGAGGTAGGTGCCGAAGGTGCGGCGCAGGCCATGGAGCGTGTAGCCGCTAGGAATTCCCGCCTGCCGGGTCCAGTGCTGCATCATGCCGGTCAGGCTCTTTTCCGAGAACGACCTGCCATACGCGTTTTTCAAGACGGTACCGCCCTTCGAACGATCGAGCGGTTCTAGAGCTGCTGCCAGCTTGTCCACGACCGGAATGAACATCTCCCGCCCGCCATGGCGATTGCGATTCTTCTTCTGGCGGAAATCGAAGGCCTCGATCAACTCCAGCAAGCCATCGAACAGTTCGATCTCCTCGGTCACAAGATCGTCCCAATCGAGGGCGGCGATATCGCCACGCCGGTTCCCGAGCCAGAAGCCAAGCGCGTAGCAGGTGCGCGCGGCTGTGCCCACAGGGTGTCGCTCTTCGAACTTTTCCCGGATTGCGATCGGCCAGGCCGGGTTCTTGGTCGATTTGGGTATACGCACACGGATGGATAGCGAGGGATCATCCTGCGGTTTGATCCATTTCTCGACGTCGGTCGCGACCCACAGGAGCTTCTTGATGGCGACCAACATGTGTTTTGCCACAGTCCGATTTGTCGCGAAGACGCCCTCGATAATCGTCCGCAGCCGATCCGCGTCCAGGTGGTGGACCGGAGTATCGCGCCAGGTAAGCGGATAGCCGGAATCGACCTGCAAGTTAAGAAAGCGTTCAATTAGCCGCGCATTCTTTTTCTGCGTCGCTTCATCAAAATCCAGCCATTCCATCGTCGATTCAAGCCGGCGCGCGGCATGGCCAAAGGTTTTTGGCAGTGCCCGACCGGGCAAATCGACGATAACTGCCTTCCTGCCTTGACCCTGCGTGGCCTTCTCATAAGCCGCCTCGAACTCGGGATCGCCTGGCTTACCGGGAAGGCGGATTTCGGGCATGCCTTTTGCGCGGTAACGATAAGCTACCTTGCCGTTCTTGAGACGCGAAGAGACCCCAGGGTAGCGCGCATCCTTGAAGGGCCTAGCCATCAAACGCTCCTTCCAGACTTCTGCCGCCGGTTCTCGACGCGCGGGGAGTTCTCCAGCATGGCCTGTAGCGAAAGGGTTTTGCTTTCGATGGCAACGCGCAGGAGCACAGGGTAAGGGAAGCCTCTGCCTTGCTCTATGCCTTCGAACGTGCGTTTCGGTATTCCCAGCACCTTAGCTGCGGCTTCGGCAGTGAATCCCCCCTTGGCTCGCCAGGCTTTCACTTCTTGGGCAATCTTCTCATTCTCGTTCACGTCACGCCTTCCTAGCAGTCACCAGTCTACTACGCCTATAGCGTATTCACAATGAACGTAGTGCTATCTTTTTTGCCCGTCTCGCCTGCTTCGCTCTAACAGCTCTTGGAGACCGCCGTCTTCGTCCGGCAACGAGGTGAAAGCGATGTCCAGAGCTACACGATCCCAGACGGCGCGGCTGTTGATGCGCTTAGGCTTCGGCATACGCCCATCGGCAACCATTTCGTCGAAAAGCGTCGATCCGATACCGATATAACGAGCTGCGTCCTCACGAGAGAGACCTCGTGGGGGATACGAGAATGCGTCACTCTTCATGGACGCTGCCTCGTCCCCGATACTCCGGGGCGTGTTGGTGTCGAAGTACAAAGCCGCATCTTGGTTGCCATTTCGAAGCGACGAGATCGTGCTTACTTAAATAAGAGGAGCCCCGTTAAGCGGAAGCGGCCTGACTAGGTCCGTTCGGCGCAAACTGGCAGCAACGTGTGAACCGGATGGATCACGGCAGCAGAGCGTTTCTAAGCGGACTCGTGGCACGACCGAGGCTAACCACCTGCGAGTGCCTGGCTGGCCCTCTTGCGCAGCCTCGCTCAGTGTCGAACTCGGCACCGTTATCCCGAGGGCTGTCGAAAACCGCCGTCACAGAGTTGGCTCTCTTAGGTGCTGAAACGGATATTTCTAATCTGTCGGGTTTAACTCATCCCTCAAACTTTAGATGGACCAATGCAATTTCGGCTCCTCGATCGAAGTCGACGATCGCGCCGCACAGCGATTGGCAGCTTTGCGCCAAAATTAAAACCATCCCTGACGTGATTACTGATCGCGGGCCTTCTCGGCGCAGTGGTAACGCTAGCATTCTCATTCTGGGAAGCGAGAGTGAACCGTCGTGCCACATCAGCCGCTATCTATCTTGCGGTCGTTCTATCGATGCGGGAAGAGTAGAAGGCCTCTGACAAAGCCTCTCCTGATGAGCAAGAGGATCATTTAGCGGAGGTCCTGAACCTCACCGCGATCGCCTGTGGGATCGCGGCTGACGGGATCCTTGCCGGTAGAAGCACGAGCATACTTTTAGAGAGCGAACGCTACCGCGCACGACGATTACGACAGCGGGCCAAGGAACGCTCCGCTGACAGCCCTCGTGGCCATGCATAATCCCCGAGGTTGAGATCACCGTCGCCCTTTCCCTTAAGGGTCCAATCCAAGCCTTCGGCGGCCTCAGTGTTCGAGCGCTACCAAGCTATTGTCTTTCCGGGGCTCTAAGCTACAAGTCGCCGCAGAACAGGCTCAACCCATCATGACGGACTTCTTCATCAGCTATACGCATGCCGATACGGCGTGGGCCGAATGGGTCGGCTACGTGCTCGAGGAGGCGGGATTCACCGTCATCATCCAAGCTTGGGATTTCCGGCCAGGAAGCAACTTTGTGCTGGAGATGCAAATGGCGGCTGCCGAAGCAGACCGCACAATTCTGGTGTTGTCGCCTGATTACCTGAACTCGCAGTTCGCATCTTCGGAATGGGCGGCAGCCTTCACGAGCGATCCTCAAGGACTTAAGCGAAAACTGGTCCCCGTTCAGGTGCGGCTCTGCCAACCGGTCGGGCTGCTGACCTCACTCGTGCAAATCCGCATCGCCGATATAGCCGAGGATGCCGCACGGACAACCTTGCTCGCCGGCATCGACAGCAAGCGCGCGAAACCGGCTACACGGCCGCGTTTTCCGGGCGTCCCCGGCGCCGCACCACACAAGGATTTCCCAGGACCAAGCGATCAGGATTCTACCACTGGGTCGCGTCTGGCGAGTATCATTCCAGCCCTCAAGCGCGCCCCCACCGACGTCGACAAGCGGCGCTTCATCCGCGATTGCTTTGAAACAATCAAAGCACTGTTCGAAACGAACCTGAAACTCGCCCAGCAGGAGCCGCGCATCGAAATGGATTTCCAGTCTGTCGCCGCCGACTTCCGGGCCGAGCTTTTCGTCGACGGCAGCAGCAAGTGTACGTGCAGGGTTTGGATGGGGGGCATGCTCTCGGACAACGGCATTCAGTTCTCCGAAGATCCGCGCATCAATGATAACAGCTTCAATGAGCTCCTAACGGTAGGACACGAAGGCGGCCTCTATCTCGTTGCGACCATGGCGATGGGGATGTCCGAGTTCGAAAAGTCTATCAACGTGAAACGGATGACCGCTAAACAGGCTGCCGACTATCTCTGGCACCGTTTTACGTGGCGGCTGGCGCAATAAAGACGTGGCTTGTCACTGCAGAGTAACGGGGGGCGGGAACGCGAGGGTCGGGTCCAGGGGATCCTCGCCCGGTCTCGGTCGGCTCGATACGACCGAGGCGCGCTCCGCGCGGTTTACCAAAGTGGGACATCAATTATCGACGCCGGTTCTACAAGTTCGTAGCCGAATTGTCGCTTTAGCCGTTTAACGATCTCGTCCTTAGACAACCGGCCCTCTTCGCTGTCAAAGGCCGTGCAGTCCACGTTCCGGCCCTTCTGCCGGGCCTCCTGCGCGGCCTTGTGCCACCGTGACTCATGCAGGAGCGGGCCGACCACTGCGAAGTTCCCCTTATCGCGGTCCATAATGTAAAGGAAGAATCGATGTTCATCGCTCACAGGGCACTCCACCTAAATCGGCCGCCACAGGTTCTGTTGCTTGACGGGGCCCAGTCTACTTACATAAGCAACACGAGGCGAGGCAAAATATCCGGGGCCGTGCGGCTTGGACTCGGGACGCGAGGGTCAGGTCTACTTCCAGCGACGTCCTCTTCGGGCCCATCAGCAGGGAATGGTCGACATCGAGTAATCCAGCGAAGCGGGACGCCACCTATCAGATCGGGCAGCGGTTGGTGATCCGGGATACGGGCGTGCTCCGGTTCGTGGACCTCGTCGAACGGCTCGGCATGGCTCTTATTGCGAAGGTGTAAGGTCAGAATACGTCGACCATGGCACCTTTCGAGCTGGTTTGGATACGGACCCGGCCATCTTTGCGGGTGCTGAGGACGCGCCGGCGCTCCCCGTTCAGCTCGAAACCCCGGCATCGGCTCTGGTACCAGCTCACTGTTTCCTGTGAGGCGTATTCCTTGCCGGAGTCGGAGATCACGACAAAGGCCGGAGAGAGGCCAGTCTCTTTGAACAGACGCTCGCTGCACCCGTTGCGCCTGCCATGGTGGGAGGCAACCAGGATGTCCACTTCACCCATGGCCGTCCGGAAACTCTCGCGCTCCAGCAGCCGCTCCCACCCTGCAACTTCCATGTCGCCGGGAAAGCAAATCGTTACGCCGTGGCTTTCAATGATCGAGACCAGGCTGAGGTTATTCTCATCCTCGAACTCCACCGGATAGCGGTTCCAGAAGCTGCGGATTTTGAAATCGCCATAATCGATGTTGCTGGTGACGGGGCCGGTGTACCTGGTCATCATATCCGCGAGCGCATCAATACCCCTGCCGATGCCGCCGATTTCCTTCAGGTACCGTAGGTTTTCGGCCGAAACCGAGGGGTTTTTCACCAGAGTGCCGATGCTGACAGCCGAGACCAGGTTGTGCAGGTCGCTCGCATGGTCTTCGTCGAAATTGGAAATGATGAGCTTGTCGAGATGGGTGATGCCCCAGCTCGGCAGATAAGCCGACGGCCGCCAGTTGGTGGTCGAGTTGTGGCCGGCATCAATCAGGATGTGCCTGTTGGTACTCGTGACGATGTAGGAACACTGCCCGTGTTCGACGTCAAAAATCCTGAGGTCCATGGCTCAATTGCCCGTGCTCGCGGTATTGCGAGCCGCGGCGCCCTGCTCAAGCTGGATCTTGTCACAGGTCGCGAGCAACGCTGTTGCGTACTGGGTTCCCGCTTCCAAAACCCACCCTTTCGTCACCACAAGGATCCAGATGAGCGTCGCGAACGCGTTCACCGCTATGGCTGACAGCACGGCCGGGCCGAGCGGCGTCAAATTTGCAATAGCGGCTCGCCACTCATGCTTCTGGAGAAGATCGATGAACCTAGGATTGTTGTAGATGATGGCACCTACGAAGGCCAGCAAGGTAAAGATACAGACGGTTATGCCGATCGGCTTGAGTCCCCGAAGGTTGCGGCGAAAGCCGTACTGGGCATTTTCGCGGTTCACCATCGCGAACTCCTTGCCTCTGGCCCGTTCCTTAAGCCAGATCACGGCCGAATCGTAAACGGCATTGGCAGCGCCAGGGTCCGAGGCCTCCTGCGCAGCGGTCGGAAAAGCCGGCAGGTCCGGCACAGCCGAGCCGAGGAACGCGTGATAGCGCTGGCGGGTATGCACATCGAGTTCGCTGGTGTGGCGCAACAGGATCGTTGTTGGCCAGCCACCCCATCGTTTGCGCAGCCCAGGTTCGATGCGTCGTCCCTTGGTTCGCGCCCACGATCCGAGGGCATAGAGCAACCCGCAGGATGTGGCGATCGTGAGAAGCGTTGCCGCGACACTCGATACGATCAGCCAAGGGAACCATGCCATGACCGCCAGTAAGGGCGGAAAGATCGTCAACAAGCCCGGGAACAGCCGGGCTTGGCGACCGTAGCCGTCGAACATCTGCGCAATGTCAGTGGTGAGAGGAATTGCCATGGCTATTCCTCGTATTCGTCGGGATAGGCGGCCGCGGGAACTGCGGTCCATCCCCGGTTGGGCGCGTTCTCATAGGAACAAAGGCTTTTTCCTTCCGTCATGTAGAGATTCGCCCCGCGATGGATCATCGCGCGCATCACAACTTTTCGCGGATGATCCTCATCCTCCTTGGCCGAGCTGACGATTGCCGTGAAATGCCCCTGAGCGGGCTGGTTCTCGAGGCGCGGGCCGACGATTGCATCCAGCAATTCGGACGTCAGATTGCGCCGACCGCCGTGATGCGGAACTTGGAAGCGATCAATGCCCGGAAGCGTCAGGCCCGCGAATGGGGCATAGTTAATGACTTCAGCCAGGCCATCCCGGCCGGTGTCCGCCGTCAACAGGATCTTTTTGCCGCAGAGCAGGGCGAACTGCACCACGCTCATCTCGTTTTCATTGCTGGTATCCTCGGCCGGGAACGCTTCGGCGCCCCATGCCGCCCTGATATATGCGACAGCGCTCTTCGCCTTCTCGACCAGCGTGGTGAAGAACCCGCCGACCGCAGATTCTTCCGTTTTTGCCTCCGGCGTCTTGTTGGACGTGACGACGAGGTCCATGAAACGGGCACGCGTGGGTGCCATGACGCGGAACGCACCGATCGATGCGCCCTGGAATGGCTCGCGAATTTCAATCCCCTTGTCGAGGGCCATATCCTCGAGGGCGGCGAGATTTGCATAGGCAGACCGCAGCGCGGAACGCAGTCGGCCGACGCTCTCGTAGGTCTCGAATCTCCCTATAAGCTCGTCCGCGTACATCCACGGCCGCAGCATCCACAGGACACCGACCTGGAAATGCTCCAGGATGGCGATCAAGCCGCGTGCGTGGTCACCGTCGTTATGGGTGGCCACGACATGATCGATGAATGCGGGATTGCCGTAGTGCGCAACAATATGATCCCGGAGGGCGTTTCCGGTGGTTGCGTAGCCGCCGTCGACGACGTGAATATAATTCGCGCCATCTTTCTCGTAGCGCAGCGCTATTGCGTCGCCACTCTTCTTGGTCTCTACACCAAGAAAGTCGATCTCAAAATAGTCTGCCATGTGGTTCCCCCTCGGCCCCTTAAAAAATACTGCAAAAGCCTTCTCTCACAAAGTTGTCGTAAAATGTGACTTCGAACCGCCAGTTGCAAGGGTGCCTATTCACAAAGTATGAAGTAGAAATCACGTTGGGCACTCGTCTCACTCGAGCACATCCGGGCACCGGGCGTGCCCGAACAGTGTGCCCTCGCATCGCGGCCGAGCCAGAACTCGGGCATATGTCCGCTTCGCGACGCAAACGGGACGTTCACGATGCGTGGAGGACAGCGGGCTGGCTGCATACCTAATTGAGATTACCCGCGCGTTCCGGCGTTCTCAATTTTTCCAGATAATCTGCCCACCACTGCATCATCTTGACGCGCTCGTCCCAGTGCTCCGCCCGAGCATAGGCGCGCCGAACGTCGTTATTTTCAATATGAGCCAGTTGTCGCTCTACGGCGTCTGGATGCCACTTGGCGCATTCGTTCAACAGAGTTGATGCTGTTGCTCGGAAGCCATGGGCCGTTGCTTCATTCTTGCTGTACCCCATGCGACGCAGGGCGGCGTTGAGTGTATTGTCGGAAATCGGACGGGAAGGCGATCGCACGCTTGGAAACAGCAGCGTCCCGGCGCCGGACATTTTTTTAAGCACGGCCAGGATATTCAATGCCTGCGTTGAAAGAGGAACGCGGTGCGGTCGTCGCATTTTCATTCGCGCTTCCGGGATAGTCCATACCGAACTTTCGAAGTCGAACTCCCCCCATTCGGCAGCGCGAAGCTCACCGGGGCGGGGAAACAGCAGCGCCATCAACATCAGAGCCGCTCGGGTTGCGGGCTGTCCGTCGAATGTCTCGATCGCACGTAGCAAGCCGCCCAATGCCTTCGGATCGGTAATGGCGGCACGCGGCGTGACCCTTGGCCTGATGAGCGCGCCCCTCAGCGCGGACGTTGGGTCAGTGTCGGCGCGTGCAGTGGCGATGGCGTATCGAAAGACGCTGCCAATGGTCGAGCGCAGCCGCCTGGCCGACTCGTATCGACCGCGCACCTCCACGCTACGAAGGGCTGCAAGGATAGTGGCCGCATCAATGTCCCGAATGCACTTGTGCCCACAGGCGGGATAGGCGAAGTCGAGTAGCCATTTAACCTTGGTGATAGTCCGGTCGGCACGTCCCTCTTTCTTCAGCTTGTCCACATATTCCTCGGCGATCGATCGAAAGCTGTCCTTTGCCGAACCGACCTTTCGCAACTTGCGTTCCTGTGCGGGATCGATGCCAGTTAGGAGGAGACGTTTGGCGTCATCGCGCGCCTTGCGTGCTTCGGCGAGCGAAATAAGGGGATAGCTGCCCAACGCCAGAAGCTTCTGCTTGCCGTCAAATCGATAGGCGAGGCGCCATAGGCGGGATCCGGTGGGCTGCACCCAGAGCTGGAGCCCGCCACCGTCAGACAATTTCAATAGCTTGGTAGCAGGACGGGCATTTCGGCATTTCACGTCGGAAAGGGCCATTTGTGGGACACCTCCCTTTGGCTGTTTCGATACCATCAGGATGTCCAGTACCAACGGAAATACCAGCCCTCCGCCCCGTTGGATCAAATACGCCGAAATTCCATGAAACGCGCTCAATCGCGCCATTCTTCCCAAAAAGATGAACGATTTCAGTCACTTGTGGAAACAGAAGCGTAGAAGCTTCGGCGAAAGGGAGTGTCGGGAGAAGAGGGGATGGTGCCCAGAGGCGGATTCGAACCACCGACACGCGGATTTTCAGTCCGCTGCTCTACCAACTGAGCTATCTGGGCCTGTTCCGGCACGCGGGCAGTTCTGCACGCCGGATTTCTTGAAAGCGCCGCAGGCGCCCCTTGAAAGCGCGTGGGTTATAGCACGGGAATCCGGCCTGTCCAGCGCCTAAGCGTTGATTTCAAGCGGCAAACGAGCAATCACTGGACAGCTCGATTCATGGGACGCGGTCGAAGTCACCAAGCCGTGCCGAACAGCTTCATTTGGGAGGGTCGTTGTCCGTTTCGTCCTCGTCGTCGCGGCCCGGAATGACATAGGCGCCCTTGAGCCAGCGGTTGAGGTCGATGTCCTTGCAGCGCACGGAGCAGAACGGGTAGGTCTCGCGCGCCGACGGCTTGCCGCATTCGGGGCAGGGCCGCTTGGGGCGCAGCGGCGTGACCTTGTCGTCCGCACCCGAGTTCATGGCCGAACTGACTGCCAGTTGGCATGCACCTTGAAGCCCTCGCCGGCCAGCAGCGCCACCGTCTCATAGAGCGGCAGGCCGACGACGTTGGTGTAGGAGCCGACAAGCTTGACGACGAAGGCGCCGGCCAGACCCTGGACGGCGTAGCCGCCGGCCTTGCCGCGCCATTCTCCCGAGGCCACATAGGCGTCGATCTCGGCGCGCGGCAGCCGCTTGAAACGCACCCTGGTCTCGACCAGCCGCTGGCGCAGCTTGCCGCTCGGCGTAACCAGGCAGATGCCGGAATAGACCCGATGCGAACGGCCTGACAGCAGTCCGAGGCAATTGACGACGTCGTCGAACGTTTCGGCCTTGGGCAGGATGCGCCGGCCGACGGCGACCACCGTGTCGGCGGCCAGCACGAAGCTCGGTGCATAATCCTCTTCCGTCTGCAGCGAGGCCAGCGCCTTTTCGGCCTTTTCCTTCGACAGGCGCTTGGCCAGCGAGCGTGGATGCTCGGCGCGCAGCGGCGTTTCGTCGACACCGGCCGGCAGCACGCGGTCCGGCTCGATGCCCGCCTGCTGCAGCAGTTCGATCCGGCGCGGCGAACCCGAGGCAAGCACGAGCTTCTGCAAAATGCTCATCGCGATCCCGGCCGAGCTCTGACGATCTTACTTGAAACGGTAGGTGATGCGGCCCTTGGTCAGGTCGTAGGGTGTCATCTCGACAAGGACCTTGTCGCCGGTCAGCACGCGGATACGGTTCTTGCGCATGCGGCCGGCGGTGTGGGCGATGATTTCGTGTTCGTTTTCAAGCTTCACCCTGAACATCGCATTGGGCAATAATTCCGTGACGACACCCGGAAACTCGAGGACTTCTTCCTTCGGCATTCGATACCTTTGCTTGGATGGATTCCCAGCGCCTAGAGCATGATGCCGAAAAGTGTGAAACGGTTTTCGGACGACATCATGCTCTACTTCTTGGATTTAGAGGCGGATTCAGATTTCAGGTCGAACAGACCTGAAATCATCCGACTCTAGCCGGAATTTGGGCGGAACCTATATGATAATCGTGCGCTTGTGAACATGCTTAAATCAGCCCGGTTTCTCTGTTTCCGGCGCCAGAAAACGGCGGCCGATCCGCGCCTTCAGCCGTTCGCGCACCTCGCGATAGGCGGCCATGATCTGCTCGCGCGTGCCGCCGACGCCAGTCGGGTCCGGCATCGGCCAATATTCGACGTCGACGGAAAGCGAGCGGGTAAGCTCGAGCGCGGTGTGATGGGCTTCCGGCGACAGCGTGATGATCAGGTCGAAATAGTCGTCCTCGAGATCGTCCAGTGTCCTCGGGTGCCGGTCGCCGAGCGAAAGCCCGTCCTCGGCCAGCACGGCGTCGACGAACGGGTCGCGTTCGCCGCCGCGCACCCCGGCCGACGCGACGAAGGTCGCGGCCGGAAGCACTTTGCGCGCCAGCAGTTCGGCCATCGGCGAGCGCACGGCGTTCATGGCGCAGACGAACAGGATCGAGCGGGGCAGGATCGAGCGGGGCATTGGGACTGACAGTTCAGCCTCGCCAGTGCAGTACGCAGACCAGCGTGAACAGCCGGCGCGCCGTGTCGAAATCGATGTCGATCTTGCCGGCCAGCCGGTCCATCAGTGTCTGCGAGCCCTCATTGTGCAGGCCGCGCCGGCCCATGTCGATCGCCTCGATCTGGCTGGGCGTCGAGCTGCGGATGGCATCGTAATAGCTTTCGCAGATCATGTAATAGTCCTTGACGATGCGCCTGAGCGGCGTCAGCGACAGGATGTGGGTTACGACCGCCGCGCCATCCTCGCGCGCCACCGCGAAGACCAGGCGGGATTCGGCCAGCGACAGTTTTAGCCGGTAGGGCCCGGCACCGTCGTCATTGACCGGCTGGAAGCTGTTTTCCTCGATCAGGTCGAAGATCGCCACCGCCCGCTCATGCTCGACGTCGGGCGTTGAACGGCCGATCGATTCGTCGAGTTCGACATCGATCAGCCTGGCACGGGTTCGATCGTAGTCCGCCATGTCAGCTACATATTCAGCCGGATGGCGACGGAGCGTCCATGCCCGTCGAGGCCTTCCGCTGTGGCCAGCGCGATGGCCGCCGGCGCCAGCGCCCGCAATTGCTCCGGCCCGAGCTTCAGGATTGAGGTGCGCTTGACGAAATCGAGCACCGAAAGCCCGGACGAGAAGCGCGCCGAGCGCGCCGTCGGCAGCACGTGGTTGGAGCCGCCGACATAGTCGCCGATGGCTTCCGGCGTGTGGCGGCCGAGGAAGACGGCGCCGGCATTGCGCATCCGCGCCAGGAAGGCTTCCGGCTCGTCGATGGCAAGCTCGACATGCTCGGCCGCGATGCGGTCGACCAGCGGCAGCGCCGCCTCGATTCGGGGGACGTGGATGACGGCGCCGAAATCGCGCCAACTCGCCGCCGCCGTCCCGGCGCGCGACAGGTTTTGCAACTGGCGTTCGACCGCCCGTTCGACCGCCGCGCCGAAGTCAGGATCGTCGGTGATCAGGATCGACTGCGCCGACACGTCATGCTCGGCCTGGGCAAGCAGGTCGGCGGCGATCCAGTCCGGATCGTTATTGCCGTCGGCCACGACAAGCACTTCCGATGGCCCGGCGATCATGTCGATGCCGACCGTGCCGAACACCTGGCGCTTGGCCGCCGCGACATAGGCATTGCCGGGGCCGACGATCTTGGCGACCGGCTTTATCGTTTCGGTGCCATAGGCCAGCGCTGCGATCGCCTGCGCGCCGCCGACGCGGTAGATCTCGGTTATGCCGGTCAGGTCCGCCGCCACCAGCACCAGCGGATTGATGATGCCGCCGGGCGCCGGCACCGCCATGACGACGCGCTCGACGCCGGCGACCTTGGCCGGCACGGCGCTCATCAGCACCGAGCTTGGATAGCTCGCCGTACCGCCCGGCACATAGAGCCCGACCGCCTCGATCGCGGTCCAGCGCGAGCCGAGCTCGACGCCGGCAGCGTCGGTATAGCGGTCGTCGTTCGGCCGCTGCCGCTCGTGATGCGAACGGATGCGGTCACGGGCGAATTTGAGCGCCTCGATAGTCTGCGGGTCGGCTGCATCGTAGGCCTTGGCGATGTCGTCTTTCGACACGGCAATGCCGAGGCCTTTCAGGTCGGCCTTTTCGAATTTCTGCGTGTAGTCGATGAGCGCCGCGTCGCCCTCGGCGCGGACCCGCGCGATGATCGCGCGCACCACCGCGTCGACGTCCTCCGAGACCTCGCGCTTGGTCAAAAGGAACGCGGCAAACCGCGGCTCGAAATCGGCATCGGACAGACGAAGCGTGATGGCCATCTTGTGTGCTCAGGCTCTGTGGAAGGGGCGCGACGTCGCTTCCCAGGCGCCGCCAGTGTCAGCCAGCCGCGCCTCGATGCACTCGACATCGAGCATGATCGCGCCACCGCCTGAAAAGATCAGCTCGACAATGCCGGCCGGCTTGTCGAGCGCGACGAAGCTGATCGCCAGCAGCGACAGCACCTCGTCCGGCTTGTCGCGTGCAATGCCGCTGGTCTTGGCGCCCAGCACCCGGTCGAAATGCAGCACGCTTTGCCGCCGTTCATTGTGCTGGCGGAACAGCCCCGATTTCGCCTCCCAGACGAAGCGGTTCATCGTCATCACGAAGCGCTTGACCGCCGGCATGTATTCGAGGTCGCCGACCTTGAGCACGGAGTCCTGGACATGGGCCGAGACGATGCTCAGATCCTGATCGTCGAGCGCGACAAGCTTGAGAAGGTTCATGCGGAGTTCGCACCTGCGAAGGTTACATCGGTTTTCTGTTAGGCGGTCTTGGCGATCCGTGCAACCGCGCCGGAAGTCTTGGCTGGGTAATCGCCCGGGGTCGGCGCTGTTCATCACCTTGGCTTCCAGCATTGGTAGTTGGCGAAAGCGGAAGGATCATCCGATCTCCCCCCTTGCGGGGGAGATGTCCGGCAGGACAGAGGGGGGTGGGAAGGATCGCCACTTTCGACTTCTGTCTTCCCCGATCTTGGAAATTCAACTGCGTGAGCTGTGATCGTTGATAGGCCGGAGGGACACTACCCCCCTCTGCCCTGCCGGGCATCTCCCCCGCAAGGGGGGAGATTGGACGCTTCGCCGATAGCGCCAACCCGGCAATGTTTAAGGTGCCACGGCAGGCAGGGCAGCGCCGCGATTTGAGGCCCTGGGTTCTGCCGATTTCGCCTACCCCGAAATCCGCTCGATCTCCGCGCCGCAGCCGGACAGCTTTTCTTCCAGCCGCTCAAAACCGCGGTCGAGATGATAGACCCGGTTGACCGTGGTCTCGCCTTCGGCCGCCAGGCCGGCGATGACCAGCGACACCGAAGCGCGAAGATCGGTCGCCATCACCGGGGCGCCCTTCAGCTTCGGCACGCCGTCGACGATCGCCGTCTGGCCGGACAGTGTTATGTGGGCGCCGAGCCGGGCAAGTTCCTGGACGTGCATGAAGCGGTTTTCGAAGATCGTCTCGGTGATGCGCGACTTGCCCTTGGCCATCGTCATCAGGCCCATGAACTGCGCCTGCAGGTCGGTCGGGAACGCCGGGAAGGGCGCTGTCGTCACGTCGACCGGCGCAATGCCGGCGCCATTGCGCCTGACACGGATACCGGAATTGGTCTGCGTGATCTCGGCGCCGGTTTGGGAAATCACGTCGAGCGCGGTCTGCAGCAGGTCCGCCCGTGCGCCTTCGAGCACGACGTCGCCGCCGGTCATGGCGACGGCCATCGCATAGGTGCCGGTCTCGATGCGGTCGGGTATCACCCGGACGCGCGCGCCCGACAGCGCCTCGACGCCGTCGATGGTGATGGTCGCGGTGCCGGCGCCGGAAATCCTTGCGCCCATGGCGTTGAGGCATTCGGCGAGGTTGACGATCTCGGGCTCGCGGGCGGCGTTTTCGAGCACCGTCTCGCCCTTGGCCAGCGAAGCCGCCATCATCAGCACATGGGTGGCGCCGACCGAAACTTTCGGGAAGACGTAGCGATTGCCGACAAGACGGCCGTTCCTGGTCTTGGCGATGACATAGCCGGTGTCGACGTCGATATCGGCGCCCAGCGCCTGGAGGCCTTCCAGGAAAAGATCGACCGGCCGCGTGCCGATGGCGCAGCCGCCGGGCAGCGACACCTTGGCCTCGCCCATGCGGGCAAGCAGCGGACCGATCACCCAGAACGAGGCGCGCATCTTCGACACCAGTTCGTAGGGGGCCGTTGTGTCGACGATGTTGCGGGCGGAGAAAGTGACGGTGCGCGAATAGCCCTCCTGCTGCTTTTCGCGGCGTCCGTTGACCGAGTAGTCGACGCCATGATTGCCGAGGATGCGGATCAACTGCTCGACATCGGCCAGATGCGGCACGTTTTCCAGGGTCAGCGTGTCGTCGGTCAGCAGCGAAGCGATCATCAGCGGCAGCGCGGCGTTCTTCGCGCCCGAGATCGGGATGCTTCCGGCAAGCTTGTTGCCGCCGACAATTCTGATGCGATCCATTTAAAGAGCGTCCCCTCGGCCGAAAGGCCGGTTTAATCGGTTGAGTCTGTTGTGGCCCGTCTAAACCATTGGCCGGCTTGGTTCAAGAAACAGGATTCCCGCCCTGGCCAGCCTGTTGATATCAATCCTTTTGCGTTTCCCTTAAGCCGCCGAGCCCGTCCGGCCGCTTGTCAGCCTCGCCAGTGCGTCGCGAGCGCGACTGCGCCTTGCGCTTCTGCAGATTGGCGCGCAATTGCTCGGCGAGCCGGGTCTGGCGGTCAGCTTTTGTCGACGGCCCGCCCTTGTCAGATGGGCCCTCCTTGTCGGGTGGACCCTCCTTGTCAGATGGAATTGCCTTGTCGTTCATGGTTCCGTCCCGGCTGACCCGCTATTCAGGGATAGCCAACATTGTGGCGCTGCCATGTCCGCAAAAGCCGTCGGAGCGGGCTTTCACAGATGGCTTGCACTTGGCCTTGCGCTTGCCGGTTCGATATGGCAGAAGCCCCGCCATCAGCGGCTGCGGTAGCTCAGTGGTAGAGCACTCCCTTGGTAAGGGAGAGGTCGAGAGTTCAATCCTCTCTCGCAGCACCAGTTTATCCCATTGAAATCGCTCGAACCCTTGACACGCAAGGCTCTCGTGATCGCTGCAGATTCCTTCAACGGAATTGGTTGGCACAAGATCGACAAGCGCAGCGCCTTGACATCGACGTGTATCCATTCCCATACGATGAAGGTGATGTGCGACGAGATTCAGGCTCCCACGGCCAGAACAGGTCATAGCGCCCGGGAATCAGCCATGCGTGCGAACATCCTGGCTGCACAAACCATGCCGGCTGGGATTTTCGCGAGGCCTGGCAAGCCTCGCGCAGGTTCTGCTTCGAACATCGCGCCGAGAGGGAGCGGTTTCTTTTAGAACGTCAACCAATCCGCCATCCCTTCGCGTCTGAAGCCCTACCGGGTTTGACGTCGATCAGCCTCGTGCCGCCGAAGGATTTCTACAACGCGATGGCAAGACTTTAGGCATGTCACCGTTTCGCGGTGTCAGCATCCCGCTCGTCGCGTCTGAGGAACTCGCTGGTGACCGTGCCGAGTTGGTTTTCCAGCCAATCTGCCATCGCCTCTTCTTCGCGGAGGTTTTCTTTACACGCTCTTTGGGTCTCGGAGTCGCCGACCTCGCCGGCTGCGGCAATGAGCATTTTGTAGCTGGCGATTTCCATATGCTCGAATGTGTAGCTAGCCAGTGATCCTTTCATCACCTCGTCGCCTGCAAACATGCCGCTGATGTTCTGTCCGATGGCGATTAGCTTACCGCCAGCGTCCTTCAGCGTCGAAGATCCGTCGCCGATTCGATCGAGGCATTGTTCAAGACGTTTTGCCTGTTGCCTCGTTTCTTCGAGATGCATGTTCATCCGGTCGCGAATCTCGGGATAGTTTTCGAGACGCTCGATTTGGCCGCTCAACATGGTCTCGGCTTGTTCTTCCATGGCGTGAGCGTCGCGAAGCCACTGCACCAGACGTTCCTTGGAGTCTGTCATGTCTGTCTCCGTTGGTCAGCATTGTCTTACTGCCATCGCAACGCTGCCACAGACCGTTAGTTCCGATCGCCTGCAAAGCGCAGTCGATACCCGGCGGTGACCACGACCACCCGTCCCGCAGGTCGCTGCCTCCCCGGCCAAAAGCCCCTTGAAGCGCGACATTAGCGTTAGCAATAGCGCTCTGTGAGCAGTGGGCGTTGCCTGGTAGGCGCCGGCCGGCAGCTTTGGTCCGCCGCAGGAACAAGCTCCAGAGGTTAGGGCGGTGAGTATCTCAGATCAGAGTGGCCCGAGGACAAATATGGCCAGTAGGGCAACAAAAAGCACAGCGGTGATCACGGCGCCCCACATGAGGACCCTTCCTGTGCCGCGTTGCTCTTCCTCGCGAGGTATCTCTTTCGCCATAGCACGCATCCTTTTTGAGAAGTTCGGTGACTCAGCAACGTGTCTTGCGGAGGCTGGTTCCCGGCAGCCATCTTGAACGGATCAGCTTTCGGAGGGGCCTATTGATGCCCTGGTTCATTTGGATATTCCCTTGGACCCACGCCATGGGCGCGCTTTCGCTAGAAGTCCATGCGAGGGACGCCGGTTATGGCACCGAATTCTCACTGCTAATTTAGCTGGAAGTGATGGAACCTGTTTGCCCCCGCCAAGTTCGATAGGCAATGGAGGAGATTGCCACCATGAACAGTGTCATTTATCTCATCGGCCTTGTCGTCGTCGTGCTTGCGATCCTCTCCTTCCTCGGATTCCATTAGGAGATACCATGCAGCGCGAAGACGATCAGGGCCGTAAGCCGGCCGATTTCGAAACAGCCAAAAGCGAACTGTCCGAGCGGTTCCAGCAGGAAACGCAGACCGCGACAGAGGCGCTACACGACGCTCGCGACGAACTCGCCAGGAAGGCGGGCGACTACGCTGCTGAAGCGAAGCAGGCGTTGTTCGACAAAGCCGAGGGAACACAGCGCGATATCAGCTCCAACCTGAAGGCCTTTAGCGGAGCCTTGCGAGCAGCAAGCGAGCATCTGGCCAATAATGATCAACGGACCGCTTCGAAGTTCACCCTCGATGCCGCCGGCTCGCTTGAACGCCTTTCGTCTTCGTTGAAGGATAAACCATTCGAAGATGTTCTTGGTGAGATGCGGTCGTTCGGCCGCGAAAACTCAGGGGCGCTGATAGCCGGCTCAGTATTGGCAGGATTGGCGCTGGGGCGGTTTATCAAGAGCTCGCCGCCATCTGCCCGCACCGAAGCACAGCGTCGATCGGGAACAGACCGACGGTCCGGAACGATTTCGAACACGGATAAGTCGGCCACGCGATCGGCAGAGGCACCTGACACTACGCCGCCCCCCTTCAATCAGCCCAGAGACGACAATCAGCCAAGAGACGACAGGGCCGGCGATGACTTGGCCGGTGGAGAATTGGCCGGCGAAAGCCAGGAGCGGAAGCCATGAACAACAATCAGGAAAGTCGCGGCCTGGCTACCCTCGTCAGCGATCTGGCACAGCAGGTCACAGCCCTGCTCCAAACCGAAAGTAGGCTGTTGCGGGCCGAAATGTCGGAAAAAATCAGCAAGGCCGGCGCAGGCGCCGCCGAGGTTCTGGCCGGCGCCATATGCCTTCTCGCGGCCTTGATGGTGCTTTTGCAAGCACTCGTAATCGCCCTGGCGAGTGCCGGCCTAGGAGCGGGATGGTCCTCGCTGCTGGTCGGGATCATCGTCGCGGGACTGGGGATCATTCTCTTGCGCTCTGGCACGAAAAACATGGCTCCTTCCGAGCTGACGCCCGATCGCACACAAGACCAACTGAAGCGCGATGCACGCGTGATCAAGGATCAAATGAGATGAGCGACAAATCCGCAGCCGAGCTTGAACGCGATGCCGACATCGCCCGGGCCAAAGTAGCAGACACCGCCGAATCGATCCGCAGCAAGATGACACCGGGTCAATTGCTCGACGAATTTACCGGAATCCTTTCCGGCGGCGAGGGATCTGCCATGCTTGGCAACCTCAAGTCGCAAATCAGGGACAACCCGTTGCCGCTGACGTTGATTGGAGCCGGCCTCGCCTGGCTGATGCTCGGCAACGGCCCTTCGGCCACCAACTCAGCTGCCGCTTATCGGACAGGCACGGCTCGTGACGCGTTCTCCGACCGGCGCAGCGATGAATTCAGCCAGGGCAGCGAAGCGTCCGGAATCGGGGCGATGCTCTCGGATACCCCCGGTTCGGTCACATCAGCAGCAAGCGGCGCGGCCGAAGCTGCGGCAAACGCCGCAACGGGCGCCAAGGAGAGGGTAACAAACACCGCCGACCAGCTCGGCTCAAGCGCCAGCGACATAGCGGCTCGGACGCGCCAATCGGCACAAGAGCTCTTCGAGCGCGAACCGCTGGCTATCGCCGCATTCGGCCTTGCGCTGGGCACTGCCATCGGGGTGATGCTGCCCCACACAGCCACAGAGGATGAACAACTTGGCGCCTACCGCGACCAAATTCGCGACAGTGCGGAGGAGGTTTTCGAAACGGGCATGGAGCAGGCAAAGCAAGTTGCCGCCGAGGCCTACGAAACGGTCAAGGAAGAGGCCGACCGGCAAGGCTCGGGTGGAGATGCCGACACGCTAGCAGGCAAGGTCGGCAAAGTTGTGGAATCGACCGCAAACAAAACCGAGGAAGCCATTCGCGATCGTTTGCCGGGGTCGTCGGACGAGTCGTCTGCAAGCCCATAGCATCGCCACCAGCCTGAATGACGGGCTTGGTCCATAAGGATGTCATCCGGCATTGTCGCCGGTCGTTGGGCAACCAGTCCGAAACCAAGATCGCACGATATTTGGAATCAAGGTTAGTCGGGTTGCCTCCCCGACCGTAACCCTTGAAGCGGAACGTTAGCGCGCGCTGATGGTTTTCTTTCAGCAGTGGTTGGCAATGCGACGTCAGAGGCATCCAGTGTTGACCGTCGAAGGAAAATGGATATGGGACAGCTGGTATTGCCGGGATGATCAGGGACTCTGGCATGCCTTCTTTCTGCCGGCCGATCGGTCGCTTGGGAATCCCGAGCTTCGACACTGGAACGTTACCTGGGGCCTCGCCACAAGTCCTGATCTACGCCAGTGGACGTATCGAGGAACGGTTTTCCGGCCGAGCAAAACTCCGTCCTTTGATGATCTGACGATCTGGACCGGCTGCGTTGTGCGGAACGACAGGGGTTCATGGACCGTCTTCTATACCGGGACATCATGCGCTGAAGAGGGCAAGATACAACGGATCGGACGCGCGAGTAGCGCCGATCTAGTCCATTGGAGAAGGCAGGGCCTTGCGCTCGAGCGCACCGGTGAGAATGCCGAGTATTACGAGGGTCGCGTTCCGCGGCGCTGGAAGGACTGCTCGCTGCGGGATCCTTGGGTGATACGTGACCCCGAGGGCTCTGGCTGGCTGATGTATTTCACGGCCCGATCGCCGATGCCATCGGATACCAATGCCTCTGGTGCAATTGGCGTTGCCCATTCGCACGATCTTGTAAATTGGCAGCTTCAGCCT
Organism: Mesorhizobium sp. WSM4820; assembly: GCF_055811075.1. Lineage (NCBI taxonomy): Bacteria > Pseudomonadati > Pseudomonadota > Alphaproteobacteria > Hyphomicrobiales > Phyllobacteriaceae > Mesorhizobium > Mesorhizobium sp. WSM4820. Next base: position 91,065 of record NZ_JBVVQN010000013.1, read on the forward strand.
CCGGTTTATGTCGGATCTTTCGGGGAAATCGAGGTCCCCCAAGTCTTCCAGCGGGGCGACAAATGGTTCTGCCTCTTCTGCACACATTCACAATGTTGGTCGGACGAATTCAAGCGCAACTATCCGGGAGAGCCGGTAGCGGGTATCCACTACCTTGCCGCCGATCATCCCTTGGGGCCATGGAAACCGGCGGACGGTCCATTCCTATACGGCACACCCGACTGCGAGATATATGCCGGGCGCCTTCTTACACATGGTGCCCAGGACTATCTACTTGCCTTCATTTCGGGTCCGGAGGAGCGGTTTTCGGGGACAATCTGCGACCCTATTCCAATCCACTTTGACGCGTCCGGAAGATTGGCGTTGGTCGAGCCACGATCTCCAGATCCGCCAACTATTATAGAGTCTCTGGTCTTCGTTCACGTCGGGCGATCTGAAAAATTGGCACGAGCGCGACCCGCTTTCCGCAGGCTTGTCTGCGGCGTCGGTCGAAATGGGCTTTGCAGCGTGAACGCGTCTGGCAGAATTCCCTTTTCGACCTGGCTCCAGGTTACGGGAGCTGCTATCGGAAAGTGTGGTCCGGCTCTTGGCGAATACGCACCGACCGCCGTGTTTCCTCGCCCATTTCGGAGATAATCCAGGAAGATCCGCCCTACGCGGGCGGACGGCGCAGCCGCCAACAGGTAGCGATCGGGATACTTGTTGACCAGCTGCTGCGCCAGCCTGCGTGCATACTGCCTGGCCGCATCGTGGGTGATCGCAGCGTTCAGCGGCGCCATCACATGCACGCCTTTGCCGCCAGTCACCTTCGGCCAGCTGTCGAGTCCTGCTGAACGCAGCATATCGCGGAGCGCCAAAGCCGTGCCGGCAACTAGCTCCCATTCGACTCCTTCGCCAGGATCCAGATCTATTACGAGGTGGTCGGCATGCTCGATATCATCAATGGTGGCGTTCCATGGGTGCAATTCGACCACGCCCATTTCCACCAAGCCAAGAAGCCCATCAAGGTCATCGACCCACAGCCTCACACCTTCGCCACCTTCGCGTTTCTGAACTCGCAGCTGATGCACGGCATCCGGAACTTTGGGCAATCTGCCCTTGTGATAGAACGTGACGCCGTGGGAGTGGCGAACCAGCTTGAGCGGGCGTCGGCCAAGGTGGACGAGCGCCTTCCTCGCTACCTTCGTCCAATATCCGATCAGATCCTCTTTCGAGGGCACGACGGCGTCGGGCAGCAATTGCAGAATGTTTTCGGGCGGGACGCCCAAACTTTCATCGGACGGCGGCCGCTTGCGGGCTAAACGCGGCGCGCGGCTGGTGGGCTCAGATCATCTCGCGCAGCCCCTTGAACACCGCCTCACGCAGCAGTGCCTTGGGCTTGTCTATCGGTTCCGAGAGTGGAGATTTCGCCACAATCAGTGGGTCCAATCGTTCACGCACTTCGCGTGCATCGCGCAGACAGAAGCCGCGAGGGCGCTGCGTGGGCGGAAATGAGAAACAGCGAGGCCAGCCAGCTAAAGGGTAAAGTTCACGACCGGCCGATCAGCCCGGGGCGGAGCATCTCGAGCGCTGTCCTATCCGCCGGCAAAGCAGCAATGAGATTGACCGATAACGAGACCCGGCATAGCCGCGCGAAACCGTTGCAGCCCCAATGCGTGGGGTTGGGCCGCAAGTTACCGGATGAGCCGACAGACCATTGCCTACGGGAGAGGACTGGCAATGGTCTGTTGGATCAGACCGACTTCCAGATTTAGTGTCCTGCTATACCTTTCGGCACCGCGGGCTGTGCTCCCAGTCGCTTAGGTCACTCGATGACTTTGATGATCTTGCGTGTGCCTGGATCAACGACAACGGTCCGGTTGTCGACCATCACGTAACTGTATTTGGTGTCGGGAACTTCATGAAGCTCGACCGTCTCGGGCAGCGTTGAGCCGATATTGAGCTCTATCCCAGGGACCTTCACCGATGCGAGCGGCTGCTTCTTCACATATTCCCTGATGACGGTCTCCTGTTCAGGCTCGATGACTACGTCCTGAGCGGCAGCAGCGCCGATACCTGCCAGCAGCAGAAATCCCGCGGCTGCAGTGGAAAGTCGCATTTTCATAGTTGCCTCCTATGTGAGTCCTCTCGCGCCGAACAGCATCGTCACGCGCGATACTCACCGAACCCGCAGCAGCTGCAAAAGTTCCTTTGGCTGGGAGCTTCGGGCCGATCTCAGACAGGACCCAAGTCTCACTGTTCGCGCAACAGACTGGACATCGCACCATCCGGAACCGCGGCCGCCCGTAGTCGTTGCTCACTGTGAGTTCACGGGAGGAGCCCATGGAAAATAGCGTCCACCAAGCCCACTGGTTACTCGCGCCGGTCTTCCCCGTCTCCATCGCGTTCCTGGCAATTGGAATGGTCGTTAGCTAGGGAATGCGCAGCAAGAGACCACCGCCATTCCTCGATTTGCGGGTGGTCCTGACCACGTCCGCCTAGGCGGGGCCTGTCAGCGGTTCCAAGTTGCGAGGGCGGGCATCACCTCACATCAGAATCTTCAGCAACCCCGTCGAATTTCTTGAGGCCTTCGCTTGGGGGCTTCTGCTTATGAAGTCCCTGTTCTGTTGCAGCCGCCTCGAAGGCGGCGAACGCAGCTTGGTGACTGCGATGTCGGGCCAGGCATTCCTCGATCATTCGGATTGCTTCAAGCCGGGACGGCTTGTCCATGAATGGCCATGGTTGCTGAAGCGCTTTCGCAGCGTCGGCTATCGACGCGACCACCATCGGCCTGTGATTCAGGTAGATTGTAATCGGGACAAACGCCGTCATTTTCGTCGCTTGCCAGGAGTGAAGGCGGTTAAACGCGAAGACATGGCGGTGGTTGCATTGTCGTGAATTCAGGGCGCCGCTGCTCGACGCGAACGGCCATGCCAGGCCCTAACCGCCGCCAAGATCCAGGACGTCGATGCGGTCGAGCAAAGGCGCGAGGCGCCGTTTCGTGGCAGCATGCCCACGTTTCGATAATTGCATGCGTGTAACGCGGCCGACCGTGGAGGGATGGACGTCGAACAGGCGGGTCGGCCTCGGACGCGCTCGCTAGCATTCGTCACTCTTGGCCATTTGTCTTCGTATTGCGCTCAGCTGAGTTCTTGGGCGAGTCCGATGAGGAGCCCTTCAGGCCCACGGATGTAGCAGAGCCGATACGCGTCTTTATACTGGACTACTTCGCCTTCGAGCTGCGCGCCGCGATTGCGGAGCCTTTCAAGCGTCTCGTCGATGTCGTCCACGGCGAACATGACGCGGAGGTAGCCGAAGGCGTTGACCGGGGCGTTCCGGTGATCTGCGACGACAGGCGGCGTGAGGAAGCAGGAGAGCTCGAGCCGGCTGTGGCCGTCCGGTGTGCGCATCATGGCAATCTCGACACGCTGATCGCCCAGTCCAGTGACACGTCCGGCCCATTCTCCCTCGATCGTGGCCCGCCCTTCGAGCTCGAGGCCGAGTTCGCGAAAGAAATCGATCGTCCCTCCGAGATCTTCGACGACGATCCCTACGTTGTCCATCCGCTTGAGCGCCATGTTTCGAATCTCCAGGGTGTCGTTCCCATCTACAAGGTGTCGCCTAGTCTAACAGCGGACACTTGAGTGCCCGCAACACCGATAGATGATGACATGTGGACGTGCGGTCGTGCCCACATGTCTACAATTCTGCGGCCCCAAGGGCATCACGAAACGGATGTGGTGAGAGCGCCACATGCAGCAACCGAACCCGCCGCACGTCGTGCCGATGCGGAGGCGCATGAGCGCGGCCCTACTGATGCCCCGCGAGCCGGTCCATGCGTGCGTTTGCTTCGGCCAAACTAGCCAGCGCTTGCTCGACTTTTTGAGCCGAGGCGTCAGTGCGCTTGATGTGCCGGATCATTTGCTGCCTCAACCGCGCGAGCCTTTCCGCGCGATATACATCGCCGTATCTCGCAGTTTCAAGGTGGAGGGTCGCGAGCCTCATGGGCAACGATTCCGATTATCTAGCAGTAGAAATTCGCGAATCCGCCTTTCGTTCCGATGTCCGACCTTGCCCTCGCAAAGGCTGGCCGGACGGCCGCGACGACTGAGCCGCATCCCTGCCAAAAAAGAGATCGTCCGCTGATGCTGCTCAGTCGACCGCGGGTCCAACCAGACGGTAGCGGAAGTGATTTCGGATGTGGCCGTTGAAGAAGCGGCCCTTGGCGAAGGCGGCTTGGAACTCGGCGAAGGTCTCCGGCGGCACGTCCTCAAACTGGTAGCATACGCTGGCCACGAGCCACACCGGGAGGACTTTGCGCTCCGGATCGTATTCCGTTTTGTGTATCGAGGTCGACGGCATGACGTGACTACTCCAATCAGGGAGAGAGTCCATCTGAAGTTGCCCGCGCCCCACGGAGGGGAAGGACGCGGGCTGATCGGGAGGGGACACCGGTCTTGCAGCACAGAAGATGCTGCAGGAGGCGAACGTCCTGCCTATGCCGGTGTTCCATAGGAAACAAAAAAACCCGCCGCACAGGAGAGCGACGGGGCGATCAAGCGGTCACCGAGCGCGGGTGGGTCGGGATTTGCCCGGTTCGCGGATCGTGGAAAAATCCTAGGCGGCCGGCTGCGTCGCGTCTACCAACCGGCGGTTGGCCGGTTGCTTGTTTGACAGACACGCGCATATGATGGCTGCTTGAAGCGCCGATTGGGCCTTTGCAGCGGCTCGTTGTGCGGGAGGGACGCTATGGCCCAGCAGGAGCAGTGGCAGCTGCAAGGCAGCGCCGCGGAACTCTACCAGCGCTACCTGGTCCCGGCAATCACAGCCCTGTGGGCTGCCGACCTGGTGGATCGTGCTGCGCCTCAATCTGGTGAGCGGGTTCTGGACGTAGCTTGCGGCACCGGCGTGGTGGCACGCTTGGCGGCCGAGCGTATGGGAAGTGGGCAGGTCGTCGGCCTCGACATCAACACGGGCATGCTTGCCGTTGCTCGATCCCTCCCGGCAGGCGCTGGACCGCGTATCGACTGGCACGAGGGAAGCGCGCTCGAAATGCCGTTCCCTGACGCCACCTTCGATCCGGTTCTTTGCCAGCTCGGACTGCAGTTTTCCCGGACCGGTCGAGTGGGCTGCGTGAGATGTTCCGGGTGCTGGTGCCTGACGGCCGACTGGCCTTAAGCGTTTTCAGCGCTATTGAGCGCACTCCTGCGGCAAAGGCGCTGGTGGACGCCTTGGACCGACACCTCGGTCCAGGCGCTTCGGCAACGAAACGGTCCGAGCATTCACTCGCCGATGCGGACGAGCTTTACCGATTGGTGGCCGGGGGCGGGATTTCGTCAGGTGACCATCCACACGACGACACAGAACATCCGATTCCCCTCGTCAAAGGAATATGTGCGACTACAGCTGGCAGCGACTCCGCAGGCAGGGCTGGTCGGCGGAATCGATGCCGGACACCGCGACGCAGTCGTCGCAGCGATTATGGGTGATGTAAGTTCTTCGCTGGCAATCTATTCAACTGGAGGGGAGCTGATGTTCCCCCAAGAGGCTCACGTCGTGCTTGCACGCAAATAGCGCAGCTCACTGTGCGGCATCCGATGTTCAACAGCGTCCACGCAAAGTGAGCCTAATTAGAGGAGGAGCGTAGCAAACTCTCGTCCTTGACAGCAACCCTCGAAGGCCTTCCTTACGTCGTCGGCTGTGCCCTCGCCCTCATGGACGGCCATGCAGGCTTTAACTGCCTTTTTCCACTTAGGTCCCCGCTTGGTCCACTTCATGAATTCCGCAGCGGCAACCTCGACGTTATTCCAGCCGTATGTCAGCCCAGGTCGGTCGGTCTCGATGTTGACCGGAGGGTGAAACCAATGGATGGCCATGATACCTCCTACTCAGGCGAGAGATACATCTCCGCCTCTTTAGCGGCAGCCACGAAAGCCTTTCGGATCACGTGAGGGTCAATCGGATCGCCCTCCAGTGCTGACAGGCAGAGGGTCCACGCCTTGTGCCAGTGAGGTCCTCTCCGGGTCCACGTCTTGAGCTGCTCAAGGGCTGCCCTCGCATTGTTGCAGCCATGCCTGGCACCGTCCGTTTCAGTCTTCACGAACACCGGAGGGACGAACCAAAGGGTTGCCATGACACCTCCTACTCAGGCGACAGATACACGCTCGCCTCCCTGGCAGCCGCCTCAAAGGCTTCACGGACCTCTTGGGGGGACACTCTGCCCTCGAACGCGTCAACGCATGATTGGACCGCTTTCGTCCACCTCGGCCCCTTTGTGTCCCACGCCATGAGTTCCTCGGCGGCTCCCTCAACGTGGCTGACCCCATGGCGAATGCCCGGACGGTTCGCTTTCACGTAGACAGGGGGAGAGAACCAGAGAAGACCCATTAGGGTTAAATTAGGGGATGCTCACATGTTTGGTAGAGGCGGATCACAGCGGCGGCTGGGTTGATTTCTCTGGCCGGCCCGGTCATGCCGTCGCTTACCGCCCCAGCGCTTGTTTCGAGGCCGACAGAAGTTTTTCCTCGTCCACCACTCCGGCCATGTAATTGGCAATAATTCTGGACGCGAGCGTTTCGCGTTGTTGTTCGATTGACCGTCAATCCTCAAGCGATTGAAGACGCGACCAAGTAGCGCCAGCTCGGACCGCTCGGTTACCTTCCCGAAATCCCATTCAACAAAGTCTTTGAAATCGTTCTCGCCAAGTTGCAGTTGAGGAGATCCGATTTTTACGTGACGCAGGCTTTTCGTTTGTTGCCGGCGAGCCGCTCGAGCAACATCTAGCATCAGACGTGGATGTCTGCTTCGATGCAGTGACGAAACATGAACTGGCCGGCCAGAGAGTGATTGCGCCGGCGGATCTGCCGCAAATGCATGCCGGAGGCATGGCCTCAAGCCACTTGTATCTGTCATCCAAGCGCCCGGGGCAGGACATATGAAGACAAAGCCTGCCGAAATTTCGGCCGCCATCAAAAGGTTCTTGTAAGGGGTGGCAGATGCTCATACCGGCCTCGGTTTGCGTTCGCGCCGCTCAGCGTTCGATCTGATGCCTGGGTCATTTTGATGACCGTCACAGTGTTACAAAAAGCCTCGTAAGCTGTTGATTCCATTAGACCAACTCAGAGTTCAATCCTCTCTCGCAGCACCATCTATCCCGTTGAAATCGCTGAGCTCCTTGCTGGTTGGCTTTGCCTGGCAAGCTTCGAAAGGCTGCCCAACAATATCGTTCTGTCCTTACCGATCATCAGCACGCCGCTGTCGGGGGCCAGCAGTGCCGAGAACGGCAACATCGCTGCGCCGATCGGCGAGGCCTCGGGGCCGAATTGCCCCGAGACGATTTCCGGCGCCACGATGCCGATGGCGCTGGTCCGGTTGAACTGGGTCTGAACTCTTGTCAGAAGTTCGAGATGAATAGGCCGCGGCAGGATGCTGTCGAGAACGATTGCCTCGATGTCGATGACGGAGGTGATGGCGATGATTGCCTCGACCAGCGCATTGGCACAGTCGTCGATCCATTCGAACAGCGGCTCGCGCGCCCCCCGCGGCAGCGGATCCAGTTCGCGCACACGATTGATCTCGACACCGCGCGATTTGAGGTGATTGACCAGCACGTAAATCGAGGCACGATGCAGCAGGCTCTGGTAACGCGCCGGCTTGGCCGCCACCGAATCGAGGCTTGAAGGCGAAACCGGCAAAGGACCGAGCGCGGCGCTGTTGCCATGCGGCCCGGTGTGGACCTTGCCGCCTTGCACCAGCCCGCCGCCGACAAAGGTGTCGATCGAAATATGCATGAAGTCGCGGAACCGTGCGCCGGATCCTTGGATCAATTCGGCGAGCGCCGCCGCCGACGCGTCGTTTTCGACGAAAACCGGGATCCTTGGCTTTGTAGCGAAGAATGTCGTCAGATCGATTGCTTCCCAGCGGCTTCCAAGGTCATTGGGAAAGCCGAGTTCTTCGCTCCAGCCGCCGAGGAAATACGGCGAAGCGATGCCGATACCGACGATGCTGGCGTCGCCAAGCCCGTCGACCAGTTTTTCGAAATTGGCCAGCGACATATTGCCGGCCTTGAGCACCAGGTCGGGGTCCGGAAAGCGATATTCGTGCGACCCGCGCGAGCGAACTTCGCCGGCGAAGTCGACGAGGACGGCTTCCAGCGCGCGCCGGCCGATCTTGATACCGACGCTGTAGATGCGCTCTGCTGTAAGTCGGTAGAGAGTGGACGGCGATCCGCGTTGCCCGAACCTTTTCCCCACTTGCTTTATGAATCCCGACGACTCCAGTCCGTCGACAATGGTTGCTACCGCGGCCGGCGTCAGATTCGCGGCGCGCGCCAGATCGGACTTGGATGCCTCCTTCAGACGGCGGATGGCATCAAGCACGAACCGCTCGTTGTAATGCCGAACCTTGACGGAATTGCTGCCTTTTCCGGACAAAACCGGTGCCTCCCCATTCATTTTCGCAGAGCCACTCTAGCCGATCATCACAGCTCTGAAGCTGCTGCGATCGAGGCACTCCAGCCGCCCCAGTGCGCTCGCGACAGTGCCCGTCAGTGCCATGGAAGTCAATTTTCCAGTTGCGGCTTTAGGGCATTTAATATAGCAAATTGAAAAAAACAACCAGCTGGGAGGGAGGATGCTGCAGTTGGGCGCATTAGGCGAGGCCAATGCCGTGGTGAAGAGGGACGCGGCGGTCCCCGTTGCCCTGGTTCAGGCGACGAAGGCCTTCGGCGGCACGATTGCCCTCAGGGACGCGTCCTTCGAATTGCGCGCTGGCGAGGTGCTGGCCCTGCTTGGCGAAAACGGTGCCGGCAAGAGCACCTGCGTGAAATTGCTGGCCGGCGTGCATGCCCCTACAGGCGGCCATGTCGAGGTCGATGGCAAGCCTGTGGTCTTCCACACGCCGCATGATGCCCAGGCAGCCGGCATTGCGGTCATGCACCAGCATCCTGGCCTGTTCCCCGATCTTTCGGTCGCCGAAAATATCTATCTCGGCCATATGCCGCGCGATCGCTTCGGCGGCATCGACAACGCCGCCATGTATGCCGGCGCGCGCAAGGTGCTGGCGACGGTCGGCCTCGACGTGTCGGCCGAAACCCGGCTCGGAACGTTGCGCACCTCCGAACAGCAACTGGTCGAGATCGCCCGGGCGTTGTCGCTCGACGCGCGGGTGCTGATCATGGACGAGCCGACCGCCGCGCTGTCGCAGCGCGAGGTCGAGCGGCTGTTCACCGTCGTTGCCGATCTCAGGCTGCATGGCGTGGCGATGATGTTCGTCGGACATCGCATGGATGAGATATTCCGCATCGCCGACCGCATCGCGGTGCTGCGCGATGGGCGCCTCATCGGCGTCAAGTCGAAGACCGAACTTGGCCGCGCGGCCGCCATCACCATGATGGTGGGCCGCGAAGTGACCGACCTCTATCCGGAACGAAACCACGCCACCGGCGCGCTGGTGCTGGAGGCGAGGGGGCTTTCGCACGCCAGCGGTTTTTCCAGCATCGACCTCAAGCTCCACGCCGGAGAGGTGCTTGGGCTCGGCGGCCTGGTCGGCAGCGGGCGGACCGAGATCGCGCGCGTGCTGTTCGGCATCGACCAGCCTGATGCCGGCGAAATCCTGATCGACGGCGAAACCGTGCGCTTCGCATCGGCTCGCGACGCCATGGATGCGCGCATCGCCTATGTCTCGGAAGACCGCATGGGCCAGAGCCTGGTGATGGATTTTTCTATCCTCGACAACGCGGTGCTGCCCGTCCTCGACAAGGCCGCTCGCTCCGGCCTTTACGGCACCGACCGCGCGATCGATCTGGTTTCGGCTTGGCTGAAGCGCATGAAGCTTCGCTTTTCCGGATACGGGCAGCCGGTGAAGGACCTGTCCGGCGGCAACCAGCAGAAGGTGGTGCTGGCCAAATGGCTGCGCACCGAGCCGCGCGTCCTCATCCTCGATGAGCCGACGCAAGGCATCGATGTCGGCACCAAGGCGGAAGTGCATGCGATGATCGCCGATCTCGCCGCGCAGGGCATGGCTATCATCCTGATCTCCTCCGAAATGCCCGAGCTCATCGGCATGTGCGACCGCATCATCGTCCTGCGCGAAGGCCATCGGACGGCCGAATTTGCCAGGGGCGAGGCCACCCAGGAAAAGGTGCTGGAGGCTGCGACGAAGGCCGGCGAAAACGCCGACCCGGCAGCACAGGCGGAACGCGCCGCCGGCGCGGCGAGGAAAAAAGGACCGCTCGACATGCTGAAGCGGCGGGAGTTCGGCCTGCTCGCCGCGATGCTGGCGGTCGCCATCCCGGTCACCATGATCAACCCGCGCATGGTGAGTGCGGCGAACCTGACCGCCGTGTCGATGGATGCCGCTCTGCTGGTGGTGGCAGCACTCGCTCAGATGCTGGTGCTGATCACCCGCAACATCGACCTTTCGATCGCCGCGGTGATTGGCCTTTCGGCCTACATGGCGGCCAGCATGGTTCAGGCCTATCCGGGGCTCGACATCGGCATCGGCCTCGTAACCGCATGCGCGGTCGGTGGTGTCGCCGGCCTGATCAACGGCCTCGTCGTCACCAGGGGAGGGATCCCGGCCATCGTCGTGACACTGGCCTCGATGTCGATCTTTCGTGGCTTCAACTCGATCTGGGCAGCCGGCGACCAGATCAGCGCCGACGAAGTAACGCAAGCCTGGCTCGACATGACCGGCCACAAGATCGCCGGCGTGCCGCTGATCGTCGCCATCGCGATCGTCATCCTGTGCCTGGGCTACGTGCTGCTCTATCGCACGGCGATCGGACGCGAACTGTTCGCTGCTGGCTCCAATCCGGACGGCGCGCGTCTTATCGGCATCCCGGTCGACCGACGCATTCTGCTGGCCTTTGGCATGGCCGGCCTGCTCGGCGGCCTGTGCGGCGCGCTGTGGGCATCGCGCTATGCGACCATCGACGCCCGCGTCGCGCTCGGTTTCGAACTCACGGTGATCGCATCGGCGGTGGTCGGCGGCGTCGCCATCCGCGGTGGTTCGGGCACGCTGCTCGGCATCATCCTCGGAGCGCTCACGCTGCTGGTCATCAAGAACGGTCTGACGCTGGTGCGCGTCGACCCGCTATGGCTACAGGGCGTCTACGGCCTGGTGATCCTGGTCGCCATCGGTATCGATACCTTCATCGTGCGGCGCGCGGATCAGGCCAGGCAGGCGAGGGCGAGATGAAAAAGTTCCTCCGTTCGATCGACTTCTGGGATCTGCTGCTGGCGACTTCTTGCCTGGCCATCTTTCTCTACGCGGCGATCTTCGTGCCGAATTTCGTTTCCGGGTTCAATCTCTCGCAACTGGCCGCGAGCGCCTCGGAAAAGGCGTTGCTGATCCTGCCGATGACGCTGCTCATCATCACCCGCGAAATCGACCTGTCGATCGCCTCGGTGCTGGCGCTGACGTCCGTCATCTTTGGCTTACTGGTCCAGACGGGCGTGCCGACGCTTGCTGCAATCCCGCTGACGCTCATCGCTGGCGGCTTGCTCGGCGCTTTCAACGGCTATCTGGTGTCGGGCCTTGGACTGCAGTCGTTGGTGGTGACGCTCGGCACCATGGCGCTCTATCGAGGTATCGGCTACATCCTGCTTGGCACCGGCTCGGTCAACATTTTGCCGCCGGCGGTCGTCGATTTCGGCATCAACAACCTGCCAGGGACCCAGATACCCTGGACCATCGTACCCTTCTTGGTGCTGGCGCCGGTGTTTGCGGTCGTGCTGCAGAAGACGCCGACCGGCAAGCGCATCTATGCGCTGGGCGGCAGCCCCGAAGTGGCGCGCTATTCCGGTATCAACACGGGCCGGATGGTGCTGAAACTGTTCGTCGTCTCGGGCATCGTCGCCGCCATCGCCGGCATCGTCTATACCGCGCGCCTCTCCAACGCGCGCGCCAACAATGCGCTCGGCATGGAACTCGATGTCATCACCATTGTTCTGCTCGGCGGCGTCAGCGTCTTTGGCGGCAAGGGTCGCCTGACCGGCGTCATGCTGGCGCTGGTCCTTATCGCCATCATCCGTAACGTGCTGGCGCTCAGCCAGATCGGCGGCGACGCGCAGGGCATGATCATCGGCATGCTGCTTATCGGTTCTCTGCTCGTCGGCAATTACTGGCGCTCCACACAGGAGCGGCTCAGCAGATCCCGCGCAATGCGCGAGACAAAGGGGTGATCTCGGGCCCCTTCCTTCAAGCCCGAATTTGACGGAGGAGTCACAATGAAAGCGTTTAGATTAGCCCTGTTCGCATCCGCGGTTCTGCTCGCGCCAACCTCGCTGGCCTTCAGCCAGGAGTGCGCCAAGGAACCCGTAACGGTCGGTTTTCTGCCCAAGCTCGACACAGACCCCTACTTCAAAGTGGCCTTTGAAGGCGCACAAGAGGCAGCGAAGGAAATTGGCGGCACTGCTACCCAGGTCGCCCCATCGCAGGCGACTGCCGAGGCGCAGATCGAATTCATCAACAGCCTCGTGTCGCAGAAGGTCGGGGTGATCGCAATTGCCGGCAACGACGCCAATGCCGTCGCGCCTGCGCTGAAGCGCGCCGTTCAGCAGGGCGTCAGGGTAATTTCGTATGACTCCGATGTGGCCGCCGATGCCCGCGCGGTGTTTGTCAATCAGGTCAAGGGCGACAGCCTCGCCGAAATGATGCTGGAAAGTGCATTCGCCCTCAGCGGCGGTGAAGGCGAATTCGCGATCCTGTCGTCGACGCCGACGGCGACCAATCAGAACGCCTGGATCGACTTCATGAAGGCGAAGATGGCTGCAGAGCCGAAGTTCTCCAAAATGAAGCTGGTGCAGGTCGCCTATGGCGAAGAAAGCGAACAAATCAACCAGCAGCAGGCGCTGGCGCTGGTCCAGGCCTTTCCGGATCTCAAGGTGATCATCGTCCCGGCAGGCATTGGCCTTCCGGCGGCGGCGCGTGCACTCGAGGAGGCGGGCATGATCGGCAAGGTCAAGTTGACCGGCCTCGCGCCGGCCACTCTGATCTCGAAATACATCAAGGACGGAGCGGCTCAGGATATCTGGTGGAACGTCACCGATCTTGGCTATCTTACCTATCAGACAGCCCAGGCGCTTGCGCAGTGCAAGATCACCGGCAAAGAGGGTGAGAAGTTCACAGCAGGCAGGCTCGGCGAGTACACGATTGGCGCCGGCGGCGAACTGATCCTTGGTCCGGCCAAGATCGTGACCCCCGACAACCTGGCCGAGTTCGAGTTCTGACCCTGTAAAGCTCAAGCCCAAGGGGGGCGCCGGGTCGATCCGGCGCCCTTTCTAAACCCTCTCGAACGAAAACAGTGCGGGGCGCGGCAATGAAGATGTTGCTTGCAGGCGAAACTTTTTCAGCGACGACGTCGGTCGCCATCGGCAGTGATGTGCTTACAAGTGCGACCTCGACAAATGGTGCGACCGCTTTTAACGCCGCGTTGGCCGCCGAAGGCATCGTCGTCACGCAGATCGGCGGCGAGCGCTGCGCCGCGGAGTTTCCCTATGAGCTTGATGCGCTCGCCCAATATCAGGCAGTGGTGATCTCCGATGTCGGCGCGCTGACATTGCTGGTCACGCCGGATGCCCGCGCCGGGCGTGTCGGCGTCAACCGCCTCGATCTGCTCAAGGCCTATGTCGAAGGCGGCGGAGGGCTGATGCTGGCCGGCGGTTACATGGGCTTTCAGGGCATGTTCGGGACGGCGCGGTTCCATGACACCTCTGTCGAAGACGTGCTGCCGATCCGCTGCCTGCCGTTTTGCGATGGCATGGAGGTGCCGCAAGGCCTCCACGCCTCGATCCTGCAGTCGTCCCATCCGATTTTTTCCGGGGTGGAGGGGCCGTTGCCGCCCATCCTCGGCATGAACAAGCTGGAATTCAGGCAGGACGGCTCGTCCCGCCTTCTGGCGACCTGCCAATATCGCGGCACAGACTGGCCGCTCCTTGCCGTTCGCAGCCATGGCCGTGGCCGCGCGATTGCTTGGGCGACCGATATCGGCCCGCATTGGCTCTCGCAGGATTTTCTCGGATGGCCGCTCTACGGAAAACTGATGGCGAACATGGTCCGTTGGCTCGCCGGCAACGAATAAGAAAGTCGGATGCCGGGTTAGACAGTAGCGGCAACCCGGAATATTTGGAACAAATTTACGAGCGAGCGATCAAATAAGTCGAACTTGCGAGCCCCCCGTGGGGACCTGCCTTCAATGAAACAAGCAAGGAACCCGAACCAAGATGCGTATTCCGCCAGCCGAGCGCGCTCATAAGTTCTGTAGCAAGTGTGACGCTGTCACCCCGTGGAATACATACGATCGCTGCTTGGTATGCCAGCGCCAACGCAGCCAAGCTTATGCTGAGAGGAAGAAGGCGAGCGGCGGCGCGTTCTCCCAGGCAGTAAGAACCCGCCTCATTGCCGAGAACCCAGAGCGGTGTCCGAAGTGTCTAACGCTCTGGTCGCAAGTCAAACCCCACGCGCAACATCCAAACACACCATGGCACTTCGATCATCACGTTTCGCCCCAGCGCGGCGGCACGAACGCCGATGAGAACGCGCGCATCCTGTGTTGGCCATGCAATCTGGAGAAGCTCAACTCTTGAGCTGAGTAAGGAATGTCCGCATGGGCAGGGTCCATCGGACGTTCGTCCAGGCACCTCGATCCACAGCTGCGCAGGGTTGCGCCCGGTTGTGGCACGCACAGTATGTTCGCTGACGAAGCCAGCGCGCAAGTATGCGCAAAAGTGCGCCGGATCGACCGCCGCCACCTTGTCTCAGCTTTAAGTTCGGCCCCGGTGGCGCAGGTTTTGCCAATCGCGTGTTTGCAGCCTATGCTTCGATATCGGCCGCCAGTGCTGCGGATGCAGCCGACAGTAAGAGGGTACGTGCTCTTGCCCGTCCGGGAGAGAGAGAGCCGTGTCCCTTCCTTGCAATCATCTGCTGAAAGCCCTCTCCCCAGAGGATTTCGCGCTGCTGCGGCCGTCAATGCATCATGTCCAACTGGACCTCAAAGCCCAGCTGGAGGTGCCGTATCAGCCGATCGAGCATGTGTATTTTCCAGAGGCGGGTATCGCTTCGGTGGTCGCCACCATGACTGGGGGGCGGCAGAGTGAGGTCGGGATCATTGGCTATGATGGCATGACAGGCGTTGCCGTCATTCTCAGCCAGGACAGCTCTCCCAACGAAACCTACATCCAGGTCGCAGGCAATGGCTGGTGCCTGCCGGTTGAGAATCTTCGTGCTGAGGTGGCAAAGAGCCAGTCGCTTCGCGCGTCGCTGCTTGCCTATGCCCACGCCTTCCTTGTCCAGTCGTCGCGGACGGCACTGGTCAACGGCCATTCGAAAATCGAGGAACGGCTGGCCCGCTGGTTGCTGATGGTCCACGACCGGACCGAGGGCAACAAGATCCAGCTGACGCATGAATTCCTGGCGACCATGCTCGGCTCTCGGCGCCCCGGGGTTACCACCGCCCTGCAAATGCTTGAATATCGCGGGCTGGTTCACGCCAGGCGCGGCGAGATCACGATCGTCGACCGTGCCGGAATGATAAAGCTCACACATGGCGCCTATGGCGACGAGGAGCAACGTCACTTCGGCTAACGCATGTCGCGCACAAGCATGCGCCTCGGGCCTGACCCAGGGCCTGACCCGAGGGTGTGCAGCGGTTTTGCGATAGCGACATGCATAAAAACAAAGCGCGTCGCATGAGGCCGGTCAAACGCGACGCGCTCCGCCTGATTGTCCGATATCAGACATAAGCTTGAAGGTCGCCGCATGTTAGACGAAAGTCGTAGTGTTGGCAGGGAGGAACTGTTGATGAGCCACACTTTTCACACAGTCACCGTTGAAGGCGCGACAGAGGCCTATGTCCTTTCCAGAGGCAAGGCTCGGTATCTCTCGATCGCGCAGGCGATCCGCGCCATTCGAACGCTGATGCCGGCTTGCAAGGCCACCAACCACGAGTTGGAGGAGATGCTGGCGGCGGCATGCGTCGTGCACGGCGTGCCCGTTGCCTTCGACGCCAAAACAGCCGATGGCCTGGAACCACGGCTCCATTCGTAGGCCGGAAATGTCCGCGCCGCTGCAGAAGCCAAATTCATTGGATGTTCGGCAAGCGATTGTCCGCTACCTGATCGATCATGTCGACAATCCGAGCGTCTCGATAGTCGAAGTGACCATCGCCGTGAGGAAGATGTTTCCACTTTGCGAACTCACGGATTGGCAAATTGGCGATCTCATTGCGCGAAGCGCCATCGACGCGGGATTTGCGATCGATTTCGATGCGGCCCCCTGGACGGAAACTAGCTAAGCTAGACGCCTCTGGGTAGCAGCATAGTGGCGTTACGGTTTCGCGCAGTCGCCTCGCACAGCTGATGCTGGGGTCAATCCTGAGCGGGAGCCTGCTATAATCCCGTATGGCCGCTCGCATAGTGGTTATCCTGGCGCTGCTTTCCGCCTTCGCCTACGGCTTCGCAAAACTCGTGGAACGTTATGGCGACGCCGGCGACAGGCCCTCTGCGTGTGAAACATGGCCACAGCCTGATTGTCCAGTCCCAAACGCGCCGCCTCAAGAAGAAACCAGGCCTTGAGCGGGCTTTCGCGGGCGTCGCCAAACATCGGCGTTGATAGGCCGTGGCAGCCGGTTCCCGCACCGCCGGTGGAACAAGAATTGCTCCGCATCGTTGAGATGGCTAGGCAACCCGCCGCGGCAGCAATCAAGCACCGCAGCTACAGGTTGCTTGGAGGCTATTATGGGAAAGCAACTTACATTGGCTGCGGCAGGCATGCTTCTGCTCGTCGGTGTCAGCGCCGCTGCCGCTCAGGACGTCATTATTCAACCCGAGCATGACACCGTGATCCGCGAATACGTGAAAAAGAAACCGGTGGCATCACTCAGCCTTCCCGGCGTCGAGCTCAACATCGGCACAGCTTTGCCCGAAACAGTCGAGCTTTACGAGGTGCCGGACGTTCAGTACCGCTACGTCGTCATCGAGGGCCGAACTGTCCTGGTCGATCCAGGTACCCGCAAGATTGTGAAGGTCTACGACTGACGTGACCCCTCGCGCTGAAGCCCGTCATGCCGAAAGGCGCGGCGGGCTGGGGCCTTCCCGATATCCCGATGGCGCTGAGATAGAAGGTGCAATATCGCGCTGGAACGGTCATGCAACGGCGTGATTGCCCAATGCGCAAAATCCCGACAGACACCGGCGAGCAAACTCCCGCGAACAGTTGCGAGACGTATTAGGATACGCTGATTTTATTGATGCTGGTGATTGCCGGCTTCCCTCACCACCTTGACCTCCACCGTCATGCCGAGAAAGCTCGACGCGCTGCCGCAGTAGCTTCCCGAAAGTGGGATGGCTTGCCCAGGATGCCTGGCCACAGCCACCCTGATCAGATCCCGGTTCCCGACAATGCCGTTGGTGGGATCGAACTCGACCCAACCCGCGCCAGGCAAATAGACCTGGCACCAGGCATGCGTCGACCCGCCGCCGACGACAGAACCGCTGTCGCGGCTCGGCACATAGACATAACCGGTCACAAACCGGGCGGCAAAACCGAGCGAACGAACCGCTTCCATCATGAACAGCGCAAAGTCCCGGCATGTGCCTCGACGCAGGTGCAAGGTCATCAGAGGCGGTTGCGTCCCTGATTCAGTTCGACGCGAATAAACAAAGCTCTCGTGTATGGCGTAGCAAAGCGTCATCAGCAATTTGCCCGTCTCGGTGCGCCCTTTGGCGCTCACGAACTGTCGTGCCCATTTGCCGATCTCGTCGCCATCATCGAGGTGATGGCGCTCGATGGTTTGGCTGAGGTCGGTTGCCTCGTCGGAATCATAGGAAAATGGATAGCTGAGTGCTGCGTCATCGATACGGAAATCAGGCGCATGCTGCGGCGTGTGATCGAGCCGGATGTCTGTCACGAAACGCAGTTCGTCGCCCGAGCCGTTGAAATCGATTACCGCAACGCAGTTTCCGAAAACGTCGTGGATCCAGCCAATTTCTTTCGGCTCGGGGTCGACAAACAGGCCGTGATCCAGAAGTCGCTGATCGAAACTGTCGCGCGGCCTGAACATCAGCCGGTGCTCGCCGAACGTCACCGGCTGCGTATAGCGATAGACGGTCGTGTGCTTGACTGAAAAGATCGGCATTGGCTTGCGTCGACCACCTGCGATATCAGCGCCATCATATAATCTTTTTTGATGTGCAGCGGACAAAATGGGGCTGCCCCTCAAGACGGCCGTATCAGGCGGATCGATGAACAGATCGGCACGGCTAGCGCCGAAGTGATCCTCCATGCTGGCCCGCTGCTCTTGGTTCCGTTGGCAGCATGGCCGCGAAAAAAGCAGCGGACTTGCGCCGCAGGCCTTTTGCAATCTCTAATTGGTAGACTCTCTCAAGGCCGGGGAAGTTAATCCTTGCGCCGGGGAGGGGGCCAAGGCGAGGAACGTCGCAAACGGGAGGAAGCAATGAATGAGGACTACGAACTGGCCATAGACCACGACAAGCCTTACGAAATAGCTGCTTTCGCTAAAAAGCACGGCCTTACGACAAGGGCTGCCGAACTGATCCTTTTCGCCTATAGCCCGTCCCGAGCGGCGTGCGATACTGCCGCAACGGCTTTCCTTACCGCCGTCGCCGTGCAAGCCAAGAGACAAGCGGCGCGCTAGCTCCGAAAACCGGGAGCGACAGCTGGCACAGATCAACTCACCACCGTCGCATGCACCACATTTGCGAGCGTGAATTTGGATGATGCCGAGGCTGCGCCGATCGACGGCGCAGCCTGGATATTGAAGACTCAGGTGAGGCTTCTGGACCAGTCGTCTACCTGGCGCTCTGCCTCTTCCTTGGCGATTCCATACCGCTCCTGAATGCGTCCTGCGAGTTGGTCACGATTGCCCTCGATGCGATCAAGGTCATCGTCGGTAAGGTCGCCCCATTGCTCCTTGGCCTGGCCTTTGAACTGCATCCATTTTCCCTTGATTTGATCCCAGTTCATGAATTCCTCCTTTGTTGTCTAGAGGAAATGCAACTGGACACCACATGTTCCCAAACAGCGGATCGCCATGACGATTATTGCCGATGACGATTGTCATTGGCGACGCGGCAAACACGCCGCCGGCCGGAGCCAGCGGCGCGAATTGGAGCAGGACGGGAACGATCCGCGTCTTGAAATCACACTCGCCGGAAAGGTCCCTCAGCCGGATCAGCTGGCGCGCGCCAAGGCTATCGATATGACGTTGTCTGCATCCGCCCCCGGCAGATCGAACAGCATCGGAAGTTGGCGGGTCATGGCCATTTCAACGATCAACTCTTCGATGGAAGCTGTCGGCAGATCGGTCTCGAGACTATTCGAGATCATCGAGGCAAGCTTGTGGACTGGCACGGGTGCCGACTTCGCACGGTCGTCGAGCAACCTGCTGATTTCGATTACAACGTCTGCGTCAATGCTCTTTGGCAATTCGCGCATGGCTTTTCCTCCCTGCCCATATCATGCGCGTGCCTGAGGGCTGAGTCTCGAAAAATCGACGTATGGACTTAACCAGATACGTGCTTCGACCCGATTGCTTTGGCCGGGCGCTCGGGCCTGCGGCGAAAAAGCGAACTGCATTGGTGTCGCATGCGGCAACGAATTCGCCCGTTTTGCGTTGGCCAATCGTACATCGTCAGCAAACGTGACCAAAGGAGAGTAAGCATGGCAGCCGACGCGGCGAAGCTCTATCCTCGCCACCGGGATCGGATTTCTGGCAGCGAGGATTATGTGGTAAGGCATTTTGCCCGGCAAAACGGCATCACCCCGGCGCAAGTCCATCAGTTGATCAGGAGATACGGAAGCGACCGTGCCAAGCTGGTGGCTGCGGCGAAGGAACTTCGCATGTCGCTGCGACCGGCCAAAGCCATGCTCGCCTCAGGGCGCCGCGCCGGGCGTTTTAGCGCCGGTGTCGATGCCGGGAATGGCTTCGGGAGGCAGTGAGCAACCGGCTGAAAAAAATTCGAGACTTCGTTTTCAGACTTTTCGATCATGGCCGCCGTGGCTGGCTTCTGCTCGCGTTTTGCTTGCTTCAATGGTCGCCTCCAGATCGGACCGGCTGCCATATCGAACCGAGTAGGCTCGCGTAAATTCGGCGCCCAACAGAAAGATCTCGGACGAATAAAAGACCCACAGCAGCACGACGAGCAGTGCGCCGGCTGCCCCGTATGACGATGCGACGGCGCTGGTGCCGATATACCAGCCGATCAGCGACTTGCCGATCGTGAAGAGAAGCGCCGTTGCTACGGCGCCGACGCCGACGTCGCGCCATTGCAGGGCGCGGTCGGGCAGGACCTTGTAGATTGCCGCAAACAACAGCGCGATAAGCGCAAACGAAACGATCCCGTTGATAGCGCTGAGGATGAGGGTGCCAAAGGGCAGATAAGCGTTGATGATATCTGCAAGCGCCGATATTGCCGCGCTTACGACCAGGGACACCAGCAGCAGAAAGCCAAGCGCCGCGACCAGACCCAGGCTGGCAGCTCGTGCCCGCACGAGACGTGAAATCGATGTGCCGCCCGGTTTGACTTTCCAGATCTCGTTCAGGGCAACCTGCATTTCGCCGAACACGCCGGATGCGGTAACCAGCAGCGTAACGAGCCCCAAAATGCTCGCCAGAGTTCCCGCCTCCTTGTGTGCTGCGTTCTCGATTGTCGCTTGCAGGAGCTCGGCGCTCTGCGGACCCATCAGGCCCGCCATCTGGGCCGAAAGCGCCAGCTGTGCCGCATCGTTTCCGAAGGCCATGCCTGCGATGGCGACGACGATGAGCAGGATCGGCGGGAGCGAGGTCGTGGCATAGAACGCCATCGCCGCCCCGTGGCTCAAGGCATTGTCATTGATGAAGCCGACGATGCTCTCCCTAAGGAGTGTCCAGGCCTCTTTCGCCACATCCCACATGTTTGCCTCGCCTGCTTCTCAAGCAAATAGAGGCAGCACCGCGGCGGACCAGAGCGTGGCAGGTCGCAACCTCTAGGATTGGCTGAAACACCCCTCCACTTCGTCATCCTGGGGCGGAGCAAGGAGCGAAGCGACGCGGCGCAGACCCTAGGATGACGAAGGCGTGGCAGAGCAATCAGATGACCGATCCTGGCTTGTTTGGCGCGACCTGTCCGGCGGCTCTTTTTGTGAGACCGTCCTGCGTCGGGAAGGCCGCGAATGCCGCGATGGCCAGATAGATCGGAATCCCCAATTCGAGGATTTCCTCGAACACTGCCGAGGTATCGTTCCGGGCAACATGTATGCCGAGAAATGTGAGATTTGACGGCGCCCCGTCGATGACCTTCGAAAGGACGGCGCAACCGATAGCGGCGGCAATGGCAACGGCAGTCGCCTCGCCGTGGCGAAGCCCTTGCACAAAGCTACGGAGGCCGTCTTTGAGGAGAAAATAGAAGGCAATGGCGAGGGCGATAACGACCGTCGCGCCGATCAGCTTTTCCAACAGCGGAACGTCAGGCGAAATGTAGAGGGTGGTCTTGGTGATGTTGTGGGTGGTGAAATGCGCATGGAAGTCCAACTCGCGCAGGCACATCGCGATCGCTATGGCGACGAGATACCAGCGCTTGAGCAACTCCCGATAGGACATTTCCCGCACAAGCGTCGCCACGACGATCAGGTAACCGGCGGCCGAGAAGACTTCGATGGGACCGCCCTCGCTGAGGTAGAACTTCCTGATATCTTCGGGAAGAAAGGCGAGCGGCAGGGCGATGAGAAAGACGAGCACCAGCAGCGCAAGGCCCATTTGAATGAAATAGTGGCCCTTGCCGTAACCGATCTTTCTTTCATCCCATGCCATATGTGTCTCGCCCATCTGTCTTGTGCCGGTTCTCTATTAATCGTGATTTCACTCAATTTGAAAGACTGGACCGTTGTCAAGTTGCCGCATCGTAATGCCCGGCCACCTGTCGGTGCCCTGACGGCGTAAGCGCGGCGAACCTGCCGGGGCAAAGTGCGGCGTTGGCTGTACTGTCCAGACGTGTCTTTGCAGCCATCAGCGAGACGACCCATTCGCTCACGCCACTGACCAGCCGCCATCGACCAGTACATTCGCGCCAGTGATCATTGACGCGGCGGGCGAGGCCAGGAACACCACCGTGCCGGCGACATCGATCGGATCACCGATGCGGCCGAGCGGGATGTGCCCAAGCACATGTGCATGAAAGTCCGGATCGGCGAGCGAGGGCCGTGTTCCGTCGGTCCAGATGAAGGTCGGCGCGACGCTGTTGACGGTGATCTTGTGCTGCGCCCATTCGGCCGCGAGGCAGCGGGTGAGGTGGTTTATCGCCGCCTTGGTCATGCAGTAGATCGCTTCGCCCTTCAGCGTCACTGTGCCGGCCTGCGAACTGATGTTGATGATGCGTCCGGATTTCTGCTTGATCATCAGCCGTCCGACCGCCTGGGTGGTGAAGAACGTGCCCTTGAGGTTGACGTTCACGGTGAGGTCGAAATCCGCTTCGGTCACGTTCTCCGCCAGGTTTTCGGGCCCGAGCCCGACATTGTTGACCAGAACGTCTATGCGGCCGAAGGCGGCGTGGGCGTCGGCGACCGCTTTTCGCACCGTCGCCAGATCGGTGAGGTCCATCTGTACCGCCAGCGCGCGCCGGCCGATGCGCTCGATCTCGGCGGTGATATCCGCGCCGTCGGCAGCGCTGCGAACGCCAACGATCATGTCGGCGCCAGAGCCGGCGCAGGCGAGCGCGCAAGCGCGCCCGATGCCGCGCGAGGCGCCGGTGACCAGCGCCACCTTGTCAGCCAGATCGAATTTCGGCGTGAACTCGTTTGTCATCTCAACCTCCCTGAGAGCCCTGTCGGGGCGCCGCCCGACAGGGCGGTCTCCTCATCTCTGAACAGTAACTGGGAAGACTATCCGCTCGCGGCGCGAAAGCCAGCCGCAAGAAATTGACGACGGCGGCCGGTTTCGTTGGCAAAAGGCTGCCGTTCCCTGCTATTCCCCTTCAGATCAAAAGCAGTGGACTTGCGCATGACCAATGTCGCCTTGACTGGGCTTGCCCGCGATCTCGCCAAGCGTGCCGCGGAAGGCCGACCGGTGCGCATCGGCGTCATCGGCTCCGGCGAGATGGGCACCGACCTGGTGACGCAAGGCATGCTGATGCCGGGCATTTCGGTGTGCGCCGTCTCGACTCGCCGCCCGCACACCGCGCGTGATGCCATCCGCATCGCCTATGGCGATGAGGCGATGGCGCGCGAGGCCGATACGCCGTCGAAGCTCAGCGAGGCGATAGAGAGCGGAAAAATAGCCATCACCTCGAACGAGATGCTGGTCACCAATCCGCTGATCGAAATCGTCATCGACGCCACCGGCAAGCCCGGTGTCGCCGCCGATTTCGACCTGATGGCGATGCAGCACGGCAAGCATCTGGTGATGATGAATGTCGAGGCCGACGTCACCATCGGCTGTTATCTGAAGCAGCAGGCCGACCGCCTCGGCGTCGTCTATTCGGTCGGCGCCGGTGACGAGCCGTCGAGTTGCATGGAACTGATCGAGTTCGCCTCCGCGCTCGGCTACACCATCGTCTGCGCCGGCAAGGGCAAGAACAACCCGCTCAACCACGACGCCATCCCTGACGACTATCGCGCGGAAGCGCTGCGCCGCAACATGAACCCGCGCATGCTGGTCGAGTTCGTCGACGGCTCGAAGACCATGGTCGAGATGTGCGCCATCGCCAACGCCACCGGGCTGGTGCCCGACATTGCCGGCATGCACGGTCCCAAGGCCGACCGCGATGAATTGGCCAAGGTGCTCATCCCGCGCGCCGACGGCGGCATCCTGTCGAGGAAGGGCGTCGTCGACTACACAATCGGCAAAGGCGTGGCGCCCGGCGTGTTCGTCATCGTCGAGGCCACGCATCCGCGCATCATCGAGCGCATGGACGATCTGCATATCGGCCATGGACCCTATTACAGCTTCTTCCGGCCCTATCATCTGACCTCGCTGGAAGTGCCGCTCACCGCCGCGCGCATCGCGCTCTATGGCAAGCCGGACATGGTGCCGCTGCCGAGGCCGGTTGCCGAGGTCTGCGCCGTGGCCAAGCGCGATCTGGCGGCGGGAGAGACATTCGACGCCATCGGCGAGACCTG
The DNA here is from genome assembly GCF_055811075.1 of Mesorhizobium sp. WSM4820. Classification (NCBI taxonomy): domain Bacteria; kingdom Pseudomonadati; phylum Pseudomonadota; class Alphaproteobacteria; order Hyphomicrobiales; family Phyllobacteriaceae; genus Mesorhizobium; species Mesorhizobium sp. WSM4820. The sequence goes on from NZ_JBVVQN010000013.1 coordinate 115,155, forward strand.
CTACCGCTCCTGGACGATGACTGTCGAGGAGGCCCGCGCCAACCGCGCCGTGCCGGTCGGCCTGCTCGAAGGCGGCAAGGTGCTGAGGCCGGTCAGCAAGGGCGAGCTGCTGACATCAGCCAATGCCGCGCCCGACCCGACCACCAGGTTGTTCGCCTTGCGCCGGCTGCAGGACGAGATGCTGTACGGGGCGGGGTAGTGCGCAGAATTTTGATGCCGGCGGGACAGCGCGCCCCTCTGTCCTGCCCTCTTTGCCAAAACTTGGGATCTCCCCCACTTGGGGGGAGATCGGGCGTCACGCCGGCTTTCGCCTATCTCCAACATCGCAGTGGTGAGTGGACCGCCGAAGCTGCCAATCTCCCCCCTTGTGGGGGAGATGTCCGGCAGGACAGAGGGGGCGCCGTAGAGCGCTGTATCCCGCACCTTGGATGCGACGTCGGACAAGCCACTACTTTCCCAGCTCGATCGACCGCAGCCGTGCCGCCTCCACCGCTTCGGTGAGCAGGTGGATCAGCCGGTCCTCGCCCATCAGCACGGCAAGTGCGGCGGCCGTGGTGCCGTTGGGGCTGGTCACCTGCTGGCGCAGCACGCCCGCATCTTCGCCGCTTTCGGCGGCGAGCGAGGCGGCGCCATAGACCGTCTGCACGGCCAGCAGCCTGGCGGTTTTGGCTGGCAATCCGGCCGTCTCGGCAGCCACCGCCAGTGCTTCGATGAAATGGAAGACATAGGCCGGGCCAGACCCTGACACCGCCGTCACCGCGTCCATCAGGCCCTCGTCGTCGATATCTGTCACTTCGCCGCTCGCCGAGAGCAGATCGGCAACGAAACGTTTCGTATCGATGGAAACCAGCCGGTTGGAAAACACCACCATCATGCCCTTGCCGATCGCCGCCGGCGTGTTGGGCATACAGCGCACGATCGGCGCGCGATCGCCCAGAATGGACTCGAAAGTGGCGACCGGCGTTCCGGCGGCGATGCTGAGGAAGGTGGTGCGGCCATCGTTGAAGCGCTTGTAGGCGGCGGTCACCTCGCGGATCACTTGCGGCTTCACCGCAATGACGGCGAGGGCCGGCACCGCGTCTGCCGGAATGCCGCCGGCATCCGAGGCAGCATTGCAACCCAGCGCTTCAGCGCGCTTGCGCAGATCGGCATTGGGCTCGACCACGAAAACCGCCGCCGGGGGGAGCTTGCCCGATTTCAGCCAGCCGGAGAGCATGGCGTAGCCCATATTGCCGCAGCCGGCGAGAACAAGCCTGATCGTCATGGAAAACCTCCGCAGAGCATTGGGCCCAAAAGTGGGTACCGGTTTTGGCAAAATCCGATGCTCAAACCAAAAGATGTTCTCCCATAGACCCTCGCGACTAGGCGGGGAAGCCCTGTTGGGACGGAGGATCAGGACGGACCACGAACCGCCATCGGCCGCAGCGACACTTGCCTCAGGCCGAACATGCCGAACACGAAGAGCAGCCAGACCGGGTCGGCGCGATGGAAGAAGAAGCTTTCGAGGAAGGCGTTCAGCGCTGCGAACAGCACCACCATCATGAAGAAGTCGCCGAGATAGATGTTCTCCTTGCGCAAGGGAATGCGCATGTAATCGCGCAGCGGCGCGACTAGGAACGTGTAGACCGCCACGCACAGCGCCGGGATGCCCATCAGCACCGCGATGTCGAGATAGCCGTTATGGCCGTGCACGATGGTCCGGATGTCCCAGGCGCGGTCGAAAGGCTGGTCCTGGTTCAACAGCAGCGGCGTGCCCCAGAAGCTCTCGAAGCCATAGCCGGTCCACGGCCGCTTCGCCAGCATCTCGCCGGCGAACTCCCAAAGCGTCGTGCGCCCGGTATAGGTCAGGTCGGGGAAATAGAGTGCCGCCAGATGCTTCACCGGCGGCAGGAAGACGATGCCCAGCGTGCCGATCGCTGCGGCGATGATGGCCAGCGCGAACAGGATCGGCGTGCCAAGCCGCATGCCGATCAGGCTTGGCAGCACGACGATCAGGATCGAAAACGGCACCAGTCCGGCCGTCGTCTTGGAACCGGTGTGCAGCATGAAGATCATCGCTGCGCAAAAGATCGATGCGCCCCAGAGCCGCTGTCCGCGCCGGTAGAGGTACAGCCCGGCGAAGCTGAAGCAGGCCATGACGGGCCCGGCGATGTTCTTGTGGGTGAACACGCCGCGCCACAGGCCGGCATGTTCCGGCTCCAGCGACGCGGCGGTGTGCAGCGCCTCGTTTGGAAAGACGATGAGCCCGATATAGGACAGGCCCATGACGACGACGATGGTGAAGATGATGACTTTCGAGAAAGCTTCGGCGTCGCGCGGCAGCGCCAGGATCGTCGCCATCGTCAAAATGCCGATCAGCGTGAAGAAGGCGGCGCGCATGGCCGACGGCGGATCGGTTGCCATCACCACCGAAAGCATCAGCAAAGCCAGCATCAGCAGCCAGGACGGGCTGAGCAGCGAGCGCACCACGCGCGGGTCGGCAAAAGCCATGAGCGAGAAGACCGAGATCGCGCCAAGCGAGCCGAAGCCGAGCTGGTTGACGATGTCGCCGCCATCGCCGGTCGTTGCGGCGCCGGCCGGCTGGAACGGACGGAACGACACCAGGATGACAGTGAACAGCAGCGCGGCGATCGCGGACGCGACACCGTCGCGTGTGAAGGCCGCGCTGAGCGGCGCGCGTTCAGTTCTTCTCAGGCTGCCGGTATTGCTCATTGGCGTATCCGAATTCGGCAAGCACGCGGCCGACAGCGACATGGATTGGGTATAAGGCCGTCGCCAACGACCCCGTCTGCGCCAGCCTGGCCGCGCCGCGAAACGGCGAGACGGCAAGCAGCGCCAGGCTCTTCAAGAAAACCCTGGTGCCGGCGAACGGCGTGCCGGCCCGCTTCTTCTTCTCGACCAGTGTCGAGATGACGCCGTTGCGCAGGCTGCGGGCACGGATCCAGTCGGCCTCGATGCGCCGGGCCGGAATTGTTTCATGCACTTGCGCTTCGGCGCACCAGCCAAGCACAAAACCTGTTTGTGCCGCCCGGCTCAGGAAATCGGAATCGCCGCCGCCCATGAAGTTGAATTTCAGGTCGAGGAAGGGCGGCCCCATGGCGGTGAGCACGTTGCGGCCGACCAGCAAATTGCCGGAGGAATACAGCGCGGGTACCCGCCCGGTCTGCCGATAAGGTGGCGCAAAGACCGGGTGCTCGGCCCAACTGGCATGGGCCGCGTCGGCAAACACAGGCGTTTGCGGGCCACCGACAATGTCGGCACCGATCGTCTCGGCCGCCTGGCACATGCGCTCGAGCCACTGCGGATCGGCGATCTCGTCGTCGTCGATGACCAGCAGGTGGCTGAAGTCAGGAAAGTGCAGGATAGCCGTCTGCCAGCCGGCATTGTAGGCGCTGCAATTGCCGCGCTCATGCGCGACGATCACCATGCCCGGGATGTCGCCGCGCTCGAACAGCGGCAGTGCCGCCTTGGCGCCGGCGCGCGCCTCGGCTTCGTTCTCGATGACGATGATTGCGAATCGTCTGCCGGTTTCCTGGGCCTTGAGCGATGCCAGCGTCGCCAGCAGTTGCTCGGGCCGTTTGAAGGTCGGCAGCGTAACGACCGCCTCGACGGCAGCGGCGACAAGTCCCGGCGACCGCCCTGCGATCGACACCGAACCGTCCAATGGCAAAGGGATCATCCGTGTCCAGCCCGGGATTGGTGAGTTTGGCTCTCGATAGCATCCGTGATGATAACGTTTCGTTTATCACCTTCGTGGACAAGCCCGCAAATCGGCAACGCCGGGCCACCAAATATCTTCACTTAATCAAGGCTTCACCGCGCTTTGTTAGCTGTATCCGCTTAGGATAGGTGAGATGCATCTGCTGTTCGCCACATCGATCGTGCCCGACGGAGCCCTTGCCTCGGGCTACGAGATCGCCAATGCCGCGATCATCGCCGCGTTGCGGCGCGCCGGCGCGCGGGTCACCGTGATCGGCTTCACCTGGCCGGGCAAGCCTGCGAGCGATCCGAAGAACACCATCGTGCTCGGCGCCGTCGATGTGCGCACCGAAACCGCCTCATCGCTGCAAAAGCTCGCCTGGGTTGCAAGGGCGATGCTCTCCGGCCTCACTTTCGCGTCGGTCAAGCTGCGCGTGGTCAACGCCAGCGAGGTCCGCGCCGCCGTCGAACGCGCCGGCCCTTTCGACGGCTACGTCTTGAATTCCGTGCAGTTCGCCGGCGCCTTCGAAAGGCTTTTCGGCGACCGGCCGTCGATCTTCGTCGCCCACAATGTCGAGCATCGTTCGGCGCGTGAGAACGCCGCTGCCGCCGGCGGCCTTTTCCAGCGCCTGCTGTTTCGCCGTGAGGCAAGGCTGCTCAAGACTGTGGAAGAACGGCTCTGTCGCCGGGCACGCTTCGTCTTCACGCTGGCCGAGGAAGATCGCTCAGCGCTCGGCGTCGCCTCCGACGACCGCTCGGCGGTGCTGCCGCTGGTGACCTGCGCCGAGCCGCCGGTGCAAAAAACCCCGCGCCGCATCGACTGCGACGCGGCGCTGATCGGCACCTGGACCTGGCAGCCGAACCGCATCGGTCTCGACTGGTTCCTGGAAAAGGTGGTGCCGTATCTCAGGCCCGATTTCCGGGTCAGGATTGCCGGCGGCATGCCGTCGGACCTCAGGTCCGCGCATCCCGGCATCGAATTCGTCGGCCGCGTGCCGGACGCGCAGGCTTTCGTGCGGAGCGCCGCCGTCATCCCGCTGATCAGCACCTCCGGCAGCGGCGTGCAGCTCAAGACCATCGAAACCTTCGAACTCGGCCTGCCCTCCGTCGCCACCAGCCATTCTCTGCGCGGCATCGACCATCGCCCGGTCAATTGCGTGGTGACCGATGATCCGGTCGCCTTCGCCGGCGCCCTGGAAGCAGCAGTAGCCGATGTCGGGGACGTCGACGGCAGCGCTTTCCACCGCCGGCAGCTGAAGGCGCTCCATGCCGCAATCAGGCTCGGCCTGGAAAAGCTCGGGCCTGTCGGCCAGGAGATGTTTGTATGAATGTGCACAACACCCGCGCCGTTTTCGGGGCCGACAGCTTGAAATCGATCCTGGGCATCCCGGTCCTTGCCATCCGCTGGGACGATGCGGTCGCGCACCTGACCCGGTTGATTGCAGAGCGGCGCTTCACCAAGGTCACCTTTCTCAACGCTCACAACGCCAATGTCGCCTATATGGACCCGGTAGTTGCCGAGGCGCTCGACGATTTTCTCATCCTGCCGGACGGCGTCGGCGTCGATCTGGCGGCGAAACTGCTTTACGGAGCATCGTTTCCGGACAATCTCAACGGCACCGATTTCATCCCTGCCTTCCTGCAGGCGTCCGCCAGGCCGCTGACCGTGGGGCTGCTCGGCGCGACCCGTGTCAACGCCGAGGCGGCGTCGAAGAAGCTGGCAGCGCTCGCGTTGCAGCACCGGTTCGTGGTCATCCATGACGGTTATTTCTCTCCCGCCGAGGAGCCGGCAATCGTCGATGGCATCGCCAGATTGCGGCCGGACGTGCTGCTTGTCGCCATGGGCGTGCCACGCCAGGAATTATGGATCGCACGCCACATCGACGCGCGCCACTGCACGCTGCCGATCGCCGTCGGCGCGCTGCTCGATTTCCTGAGCGGCACGGTGCCGCGGGCGCCGCTGTGGATGCGTCGGCTCAGGCTCGAATGGCTGTTTCGGTTGTGGATCGAACCGGGCCGTCTCTGGCGCCGCTATGTGGTCGGCAATCCCCTGTTCCTGTGGCGCGTCATCGGCCAGAAATTCTTGCGGAGGCCCGCTCCTGCCAAAACTCGCCCCAGAGCAGGCCCCGGAGCAGATCATTGAACAACCGGTTCGTGCCGAGCCCTGACACGGAGGCCGATTTCCTTCCCCGGGCGCCGACGGCGGCGGTCGTGACGGCAAGCTATGCGCCGGATTTGGAGCGCTGCCGCCTGCTGTGCGACACAATCGACCGCTACGTTTCCGGCGTGGCGCACCACTATATTCTTGTCGAGCATCGTGACGTGGCGCTGTTTCGTCAGTTGGAGAACAATCGCCGCACCATCGTCGACGAGCGGGACCTGTTGCCGCGCTGGCTGCATGCCTTCGACGATCCGCTCAGCCTGTTCCGCCGGCGCATCTGGCTCAGCCTGAAGACCAAGCCGCTGCGCGGCTGGCATGTGCAGCAGCTTCGCCGCATCGCGATATCGGCGCATGCCGGCGAAGACGTGCTGGTCTTCTGCGATTCCGACGTGGCGTTCCTAAAACCTTTCGACTGCAGCGCCTTCTGGCGCGATGGCAAGGTGCGGCTGTTCCGCCGCGACGGCGTGCTGTCTGCTGACGGTCATGAGGAGCATCGCATCTGGTCGCGCAATGCCGGTTCGGCACTTGGCATCGAGCCATCGGAGGTTTCGACCCACGACTACATTTCGACGCTGATTGCCTGGCGCCGCCAAACCGTGACGGCGCTGTGCGCGCGGATCGAGAAGATCCATGGCCGCAACTGGGTCGAAGTCGTCGGTGCGGCGCGCAAATTCTCCGAATGCATGATCTACGGCCGCTATGTCGACGACGTGCTCGATGGCGCCGGCCATTTCCATGACTCGGAGGCGTTCTGCCGCGTCCACTGGACGGGCGAGGCGCTGTCGGATGACGAGTTCCGCCGTTTCGTCGCCGCCATGGCGCCGCAACAGGTGGCCATCGGCATGCAGTCGTTCATCGGCACCGACGTCGGCCGCATCCGCCGTCTGATCGGGCTCGATTAGTGCTGGGTAAAAGCGCGATTACCTCGACCCGGTTCTGCATGACAATGCCGGGACCGAACCCCAAAGTATTTAAGCATCACGGCTGCTCATGGCTCTTCGAGAACCTTGACCGAGACTAGCAATTGCCGCCGCCCTTACACATCCGCTTAAAGTCCAGAGTCTACGCTGATCGTTCCATTCCTTGTGTTTCATTGTCAGGGCGATCGGGCGTGAAAGACTTACGGGCGATTTCGGGACAGGCGGCCAAGGCTTTGGATTCTGCGCTCATGACTCCTCACAGTAGAGGACTAAGCTCAAAGCCCGTTTGATCTGAGTATTGCCGGGGGGACGCGCTGCGCGGGTCCTGCAGAGAGGAAGGCCGAGATGCCCAACGCGAATGCGGTTCCAAAAACCGCAATGCAAAGATTTCTCGACGCAGTCGAAAGAGTGGGGAACATGGTTCCTCATCCGGTCGTCATTTTCCTGATCCTGATTGCAATCGTCATCGTCTTGTCGGCGCTCCTGAGCGCCTTCGGCGCCGCGGTGACGTTCGAACGCATCAATGCGGACACGCATGAGATTGAAACGGCGACCACCGAGATCCGTAGCCTGCTGAGCATTGAAGGCATACGCTTTCTGTATGCCTCGCTCATTCCCAACTTCATGAGCTTCACTGCGGTCGGGCTGATGATCGCAGCAATGGTCGGCGCCGGCGTGGCGGAGGAATCCGGCCTGGTCACCGCGCTGATCCGAAAGCTCGTAGTCGTGTCACCGGCCTGGGCCCTGACCTATATCCTCGCCTTCGTCGGCATCATCGCCAGCGTTGCCGCCGACGCGGGTTATCTGGTCCTGATTCCGCTGGCCGGTATCGCTTATCTCGCAGTCGGGCGTCACCCGCTTGCCGGTCTCGCCCTGGGTTTCGCCGCGGTGGCAGGTGCCTTTACAGTCAATATGCTTATCAAGCCGCTTGATGCAGTGCTGGTCGAATTTACGAACGATGCGGCGCATCTCGTCGACCCCAACAGATCGATCGGCTTGGCCTCGAATGTCTGGTTCTCCATAGCATCCGTGCTGTTTCTGACAGTGATCATCGCGTTCATCTCCGACCGCATGATCGAACCGCGGCTCGGGGTCTACAAGCCCGAGAAGTCTGTGGATGGAACGGTTCCCGATCAGAGTGCGGGACTGTCCGAAAGAGAATCCCGCGGATTGCGCTATGCCTTATACGGGCTGATCGGCCTGATCGTCGTCTTTTGTTTCCTGACACTGCCGTCTTGGGCGCCGCTGCGAAACCCCGAAACCGGCGAACTGATCGGCAACTCGCCCTTCATGAACGGCCTGATTGCGCTGATCATGCTGATCTTCCTGGTGACCGGCTGGTCGTACGGCATCGGAGCCGGCACGCTGCGCACCCTGACCGAGGTCATCGGCGCGATTGAAAAGTCGATCAAGAACCTGGGCGGGACGATCTTTCTGTTCTTCGTGCTCAGCCAGTTCGTCGCTTACTTTACCTACACCAACATGGGAACGGTGATGGCGCTGAGCCTGTCGGGTGCGCTGCAAGCTGCAAACATAGGCGCACTGCCCCTTCTGCTCGGCTTCATCCTCGTGGTCGCGATCATCGATCTGCTGTTGACTGGAGCAATCGCGAAATGGGCGATTTTCGCTCCGGTCTTCGTACCTTTGCTGATGAAACTAGGCGTCGAGCCGGAAGCTGTTTTGGCTGCTTATCGTGTCGGTGACTCACCGATGAACGCGATAACCCCGCTCAATGCCTATTTTGCTCTCGTAGTTGGATTTGCCCAAAAATACGACAAATCCGCAGGCGTTGGCACGATCGTATCGCTGATGCTTCCCTACGTCCTGTGGATGTACGTCCTGTGGACGGCACTCTTCGCGGGTTGGCAGGCGTTTGGCCTCCCATGGGGCCTGTAATGGCTGATCCAGCACGATGCGAAACAGCACTCAAATCTTGGAGGAGGTAACATGAGCGAAGTTCCGATTCCCCTCGATGTCGCTGCCGCCGAAGAGCACCTGATGCGGTTCCTTTCGATCGAAGGTGTGACCGGATACGAGGCCAATATCGCGGCGGCTGTCAGTGACGCACTGAAGGCCGTTGGCGTGCCAGCTTCGGCAATCCGCTTCGATGACGCCAATACCCGCATTGCGTTGCCAACCGAAACCGGCAATCTGATCGTAGATCTGCCTGGAACGCGCAGCGCACCAAGGCTGCTGTTCTCCACCCATCTTGACACAGTTCCGCTGTGCGCCGGGGCGAAGCCCCGAAGGGAAGGCGATCGCATCGTCTCCGACGGCACGACAGCACTCGGAGGCGACGCTCGTACCGGTGTGGCGCTTCTGGTTGTGCTTGCCGAAACACTGATGAGGCACAAGCTGCCGCATCCGCCGATCACGCTGCTTTTCACGGTACGGGAAGAGAGCGGGCTTCACGGGGCGCGCGAGTTGAACCCCGCCGATCTTGGTGGCCCGGTCATGTGCATCAATGTCGATGGGCAACTCGCCTCCGATCTGATCATCGGCGCGGTCGGACAGGAAAACTGGGAAGTCGAGATCAAGGGCCGCGCGTCCCACGCTGGCGTGGCGCCCGAAAAGGGCATATCGGCGACGCTGGTAGGAGCGATCGCCTTGACTGAGGCGCGGCAGGCAGGCTGGTTCGGCAAGGTTGTGAAACCCGACGGCCGGGGAACCAGCAATGTCGGCATTTTCGGCGGGAGGGATGGAAAGCCCGCGGGCGATGCAACCAATGTCGTTACCGACTACGCATCCATCAAGGGAGAGGCTCGCAGCCCCGAGGCAGCTTTCGCAACGAAGATCGCCAAGGGTTACGCAGATGCCTTCGGCAAGGCGAAGGGGCAGGTCAGAGATCATGAGGGCCAGACGGCAGAAGTAACGTTCAGCCACCAGACCTCCTACCCTCCTTTCAAACTCGCAGAGGACAGCCCGGTCGTGACGCGCGCCATCAAGGCGTTGAAGATGCTGGGTATCGAGGCCAACTGTCTCTTCTCCAATGGCGGGCTGGATGCAAATTGGCTCGACAAACATGGCATCCCTACCATCACCATCGGTGCGGGCCAGGCCGAGATCCATACCATCAAGGAATACGTGAACCTTGCCGAATACGAGAAGGGCTGCCGCCTGGGCGTACTTATGGCGACACTGGAAGAGTAGCAGTCATGCCGCGGGTCGGCCGTAGGGCCGGTGAGGAACCAAGCGATTGAGCCCCATAGCGTACACTGCCACCATCATCGCAGCCGTCGTCGTCCTGTTCGTCTGGAACCGGCTGCCAGTCGTCGTTGTCGCGATGGCGACGGCCACCGCGTTGTGGGCAACCGGCGTCCTGACGATTGATCAGGCGCTCGGCGGCTTCGGTGATCCCGCGGTGATCTTCATAGCCTCCCTCTTCATCGTCAGCGCCGGCCTCGACGTGACGGGCGTCACCGCCTGGGCCGGGCAACTTCTGATCCGTGGCGCAGGCGAAGAGAGCCGCGCCCGCCTGCTGCTGCTGACGATGAGTATGGTCGCGCTCCTTACGGCGCTGATCAGTGTCAATGGCGCCGTGGCTGCACTCCTGCCAGTGGTGGTCGTCATCGCCGTCCGCCTGAAGCGAAATTCGGCCCAGCTGCTCCTGCCTCTCGTTTTTTCCGCGCATGCCGGCTCAAAGTTGGCTCTGACGGGATCGCCAGTGAACGTGTTGGTGTCGAACGCGGGCAGCGACGCCGGCGTGGGCAGCTTCGGCTTCTTCGAATTCGCGCTTGCAGGCTTGCCGCTGCTGGCAGGAACGATGGCCATCATCATAGTGTTCGGAAAACGGCTGTTGCCCGAACGCAACGGCGCGACCATGCCTGCCGACTTCAGCCGCCATGCGAAGACGCTCGTCGAGCAATACGGCCTTGCCAGCGGCGTCTACCAAATGCGCGTGCGCGCAAGTTCGCCGTTTATCGGCATGCCCGCGTCTGCGATCGAGTTGGGCACCTATCCCGACCTGCAAGTCGTCGCCGTTCAGGAGGGTGAAACGGCCAGCCCGCTTCGCAGACCTGTTATCGCCGAGGGGGATCACCTGCTGCTGCGGGGCGACGCCGAGTCGGCCGCTGCGTTCGCTGCCGACAAACACCTCGCATTTAGCGAGTCGGCGGCGCCAGGGCAGGGAGAGGAGACGCTGTTCAACCGCAGCTCGGGCCTCGCCGAGGTGGTGATTCCGCCACGCTCCGGCCTTATTGGCCAGAACGTTTTCCCGGGCATGGTCACCGAGAGCGGCGACCTGATCGTCCTTGCCGTGCAGCGCGCCGGCGCAGAGGTGGTCGCCACCAACGCAACACGAGATGCAGGAGGTATCGTGCTGCAGGCCGGGGACACGATGCTCCTGCAGGGAACGTGGAAAGCTCTCGATCACCGCCTCAAGGATCCGGATGTCCTGGTCGTCAATTCGCCCGAACTGGTGCGTCGTCAGGCGGTGCCGATGGGGCCGGGTGCCCGCCAGGCCGTTGCCATTCTGATCGCGATGGTCGTGCTCCTCGCCACGGGCATCACCCCGCCAGCGGTAGCCGGCCTGCTCGCCGCCGGAGCGATCGTCCTGTCGGGGATCATGAGTGTCGATCAGTCCTACCGAGCCATCGATTGGACGACCGTGATCCTTGTCGGCGCGATGATGCCGCTGTCCACCGCCATGGTCGAGACAGGCGCCGCGAAACTGATGGCAGAGCATCTGGTGTCGCTGGTCGGCGACGCCGGTCCCATTGCCCTACTCGCCGGCCTGTTCGTGCTGACTGCCATAATGGGGCAGCTCATCAGCAACACCGCGACTGCTCTCATCGTCATCCCGATCGGGGTCGCAGCCGCGCTAACCATGGGTATTTCGCCCCGTCCCGTGCTCATGAGCACCGCCGTGGCGGCGGCCGCAGCATTCCTGACGCCGATCGCAACCCCCACGAACCTGATGGTCATGGGTCCCGGCGGTTACGCTTTCGGTGACTACTGGAAGCTTGGTCTACCGCTCATGCTCTGGTTCTTTGTCGTGGCCGTGCTCATAGTGCCGATGATCTGGAGCTTCTGAATTGCCATGAATGCCCGCTGGGTTCCGGTTCTGCTGGGCATCATCTGCGCAATTCTCCTGCTGGCCGCGCTCTATTTCGCCGACGCGATCATTGCGCCGGTCGCCTGCGCCCTCTTTATCATCGCGATCGTCTGGCCGGTTCAGAAACGGCTGCAGGCACGCCTGCCGCAGCTTCTGGCGCTCGCCATTGTTGTAACGCTCGTCATGCTGGTCTTTATCGTGTTCGCGTCCGTCGTGGCCTGGGGTTTCGGTCGGATCGGCAGATCCGTCATCGCCGAGACGCCGCGGCTTCAAGCGCTCTACGAACAGGCGACAGCCTGGCTGGAGACGCACGGGATCGCCGTTGCCGGCCTATGGGCGGAGCATTTCAATGTGCGCTGGGCTGTGGCGGCGATGCAGGGCCTGTCAGCACGGCTGAACACGACGATCTCGTTCTGGATCGTGGTACTGATCTACGTGCTGCTCGGCCTGCTCGAGGTCGGCCCGCTGGCGCGTAAAATCCCCAGCATCTTCAGCGGCGAGGCTGCGCGCATCCTGATCGTCGGCGGCGAACGCACAGCCGCCAAGCTGCGCCGGTACCTGGTGATCCGAACGATCATGAGCATTGCAACGGGTGGCATGATCTACGTGTTTACCCTGGCGCTTGGCCTGCAGCTTGCCACGGAGTGGGGCGTCATCGCCTTCACTTTGAATTTCATCCCCTTCGTCGGCCCGTTCGTCGCAACGCTGCTGCCGACCTTCTACGCGCTGGCCCAGTTCGAATCCCTGTATTCCGCACTTTTCGTCTTTGCCTGCCTCAATCTCATCCAGTTCGCGATCGGCAGTTATGTAGAGCCGCGTTTGGCCGGCAAGGCGTTGGCGCTGTCGCCCTTTCTCGTGCTGTTTTCTGTCTTCCTTTGGATGTTCCTCTGGGGCCTGTTCGGCGCCTTCATCGGGGTCCCGATAGCAATTGCAGTGCTGACCTTCTGCGCCCAGTCTCCGTCGGCCAGGTGGCTCGCCCAGTTGTTAGGCGCCCCTGACGATGAGGTGGGAAGCGCCCAAGGTAGATAGGGAACATGTGGATAGGGAACAGTAAGAGCAGCCAGCCCCGGAAATTAACCTTTCACGCGGGCTCGGATTAGACCGAGAACAGTCATCAGAACGACGCCACCGAGCAGGCCCGAAACGCCGACCCCGATCAGGACGGCAGGGGTAAGCCCGCCCAGCCCGCGCATGACGGAATCGGCGGCGTTTTCAGCGTGCCCAACCAGGTGGCCAATGCCGGGAATCTGCGCAGCTACGAAGGTCAACGCAAAACCTCCGGCCATGCCGGCCAGAACGGCTGCGATCTTGGTAAGTTCAACGCTGGGCCACCACCACCGCACAGCGAGTGCCCCCGCCGCGCCGCAGAGCATCTCGATGGCGATGGCTATGACAGTTTCGGTCGGGGACAACAGTCACTTTCTCCAGCACGAACGGGAGCGGCGATGCCGCCTACGCCGACGGCGCCGAACCGGCTTCTGCGGAATGGCGCTTGAGGGCGTCGCGCAGAACCTGCTCCTTGGTCTCGTCGAGCGAGGTCTTGAGGACGATTCCACCGAAGCCCTGGATCTGCTTCAGAACCTTGTCTTCGGTCATCTCCTGGATCAGCAGGAAGAGCGCGGCATTGCCTGGCACGATGCTTGCCGACAGATCTTTCATGAAGGCATCATTGATGCCGACATCGGTCAACGCGCCCCCAAGCGCACCCGAAGCCGTGCCAACCGCCACGCCTATAAGCGGATTGAGGAATAAAATCCCGATGAGCAATCCCCAGAAGCTGCCGGAAACGGCGCCGGTAGCCGTGGTGTTCATAAGCTGGTTCAGCTTGACCTTTCCCGCCTCGGTCTTGGTGGCGATGACAGCGTCGCCAAGCTTGATCACATATTCCTTCTGTAGACCGAGCAGGGTTTGGCGGACTTCTTCAGCCTTCGCCTCGGTGGGATAAACAATGACGATGAGGGTTGACATGGAGGCTCCTGTCGACGGCAGCCATTAGGGCTGCGTAGGGGGTGCCGTATTTTAGGGCGTCCAGCACCTGAAGAAATCGGCATGGAGTCCTGCTTATGTGCCCCATGTCTCTTTTTCGCAGCGCCGGGGAATCGATTGACTGATGTCAAATCCGTTTCCAGTCTTGCCACAGCCTGAGGCAACTAACTTGGCCTCACGCTTCCTCATGCCGGCGTCGCTGGCGAAATCGGGCGATAGGCCGAGGGAACAGGAGCGCTTTGGAGAATATCGTCCGATGTAGGACGAGAGGCACAGTTTTGGAATTCTGGGCCAATGGCAAGGCGGCCAGAAGGCGCTATCGTCAACAACGGAAGCGGAAGCATCCTAAGCTGTAGTCACGGTCCATCTGATGATCTCCGAGCGTTCCTTTCTCCATCAATGACCGCTCAAGCCGAAGCGACCTTGATACACACAAGGACTTGATCATGTCGGACCTATCCAAAAAAGGCCTCGACCGTCGCGATCTGATAATAGCATCCATCGCGACGGTTGGCGCGGCGGCCGCCCTCGCGGCCAACGCTGGCTCTGCAACCGCCCAGGACGTAGCGGCTCCCTCTGCCGACGCCGCATCCGGTGGGTCTCAGGGAACGGTCTATACCGGCGAAGTGATCCAGGGGAAAAAGGTCGTCAGTGCGCTCGACGTCAGCGACCTGGAAGCCGGGCAGAAGCACCTCTTGTACTTTCAGGGCGTGCAGATGCCCACCGGACAGTATTGGTATGTGTCCGTGGCGGTCGCCAAGGGGGCAAAGCCGGGCAAGCGCGTCGTTCTGACCAGCGGTGTGCACGGCGACGAGATGAGTTCCGTGCATACGGTCCTGACCGTGATGAACCAGCTCGATCCAGCGGAAATGTCGGGCACGGTGATGGCGGTCACGGACATCGCCCGCCCGGCTATGGAGGGCATGCAGCGCAGATGGCCCAATTCGGGCAGGGGCGCCGGCCTGATCGACATGAACCGGGAATGGCCCGGGAACGAGAACGGCTTCACCGCGCCCAGCCGGCACGCCGCGCTGCTGTTCAACCGGCTGCTGCGGCCGAACGCCGACGCGGCGATCGACTTCCATACCGGGACAAGCGGATTCGAAGTCACCGCATTCAATATTGCAAGCATGGATGTGCCCGAGATACGGTCGATGGTGGAACTCTACCCGGTCGGCCAGATCTTCGACAATCATACATATCCCGGTGTCCTGCATAACGCGTTTGTCGACGCGGGTATCCCGTCTTTTTGCCCGGAGGTCGGCGCTGCGCGCGTCCTCGATCTCGAGATGATCCCCCTGTTCGTGGAGGGCACGATGAATGTCCTCAAGCATCACGGCATCCTGGCCGGCCCAATGGGACGGACAGGCAAGGACGTGGGTGTTTTCTTAGGCAACAGCGCGGTTCCGGTCGTGGCAACCCAGGGCGGGTTTATCGAGCATCTGGTCAAGCTCAACGACAAGGTTGAAGCCGGACAAAAGGTGGCCATCCAGCGCAACAGCTTCGGCGAAGTGGTCGCGGAATATACAAGCAGCGTTAATGGAGAGATTGCGGGCCAGCGCAGCGAAGTACCGTCCGAGCCTGGCGACCCCTTGGCATTCATCCTTTTCAACAAGGCGGGGCCGGATGGCGGTGAAACTTACCCGGAGTGAGTACGCCACGACAGCGCCGAGAAAGGCGCCAGCTCCGGCTCCGGCTCCTGCGTCCGGTTCCTGCCCCCTTTTCGGTGGCGCCAAGGACGGCAACACGCAGAC
Source organism: Mesorhizobium sp. WSM4820 (assembly GCF_055811075.1). NCBI lineage: Bacteria > Pseudomonadati > Pseudomonadota > Alphaproteobacteria > Hyphomicrobiales > Phyllobacteriaceae > Mesorhizobium > Mesorhizobium sp. WSM4820. The sequence continues at coordinate 130,728 of NZ_JBVVQN010000013.1, forward strand.
AGGAGGCAAGTTTTGTTTTCTACTCATCTCGAACTTAGCTTCGATGGAGAGAGGTCATGAGCACAGAGTCCTGAACTTTGTATGGTTGCCCCTGAGATATTGGCCGCCACCGTCTTTGCCTTGACAAGGCAGCCGAGGACGAATTGTTCTCGAAGAGCCCGTCGATATGGAGGAAGTCTTATGCGTCGTCTTTTGTTCGCTTGCTTTGGTGTAGCTCTCAGCTTCGTTCTCCCTGTAGTTTCGTCAACGCCCGCCCACGCAGTCACGATAAACATCAATATCGGCACCAGCCTCAATAACGGCCGTGCCATCACTTGTCGTGATGGCGAGCGAATCTTGCGCAATCGCGGCTTCAGAGACATTCGACGTGTCGATTGCCGCGGGCGGTTCTTCGTCTATCGCGCCAGGCGCGGCGCAAGCCGTTTCGAAATTGCAGTGAGCGCGAACAATGGCCGCGTCGTCGATCTGCGTCGCCTTAGAAGATAATGGCTAGGGCTATCTTCCAGGGTCTGGATTCCGTTAGACTCAGCCTAAGGACTCGATCGTTACGCCGTCCTTGCAAGTTTGCTGTCCGTTAAACGCTGAGGACCAATGGGTTGCGCGCGATCCTGACAAAGCTCGCACACTCATTCCTCGCGGCAGGGATGCTGGTAGCGACCCTTGCGTTCGCGGTCTCTCTTACGCCCAGCCTTATACCACGATCCTATCTGGTCCAGGGTGTGCTTTCGGGACTTTCGGCTGCTCTCGGATACGGCATCGGCTTCGTCGCTTATTCGCTGTGGACCTATCTCGAATTGCCGCAGCTACGGGACCGAACCCTGAAGGCGGCGAGAATTGCAGTCGCCGGCACGTGCGTTGTGATTGCCGCTGTCTTCCTTTGGAGAACTCTGGAATGGCAGAATTCGATCCGCGTTTTGATGGATCTCGCTCCGCTGGACACCGCGAGTCCGCTCAAGACAGGGATTGTCGCTGTCGTCGTATTTGCGACACTCATGTTGTTGGCACACCTTTTCAGGCACACCTTCCTGGTGTTCTCCGGCTGGCTTGGGCGCTTCGTCCCGAGGCGGGTCTCCCATCTTGTCGGCGGCCTGCTGGCGGTCGCGCTGTTCTGGTCGGTCGTCGAGGGACTGGTCTTCAGCCTGACGCTTAGAATCCTGGATTCCTCGTTCAAGCAGATGGATGCTCTCATTGAAGATGACCTCAGCAGGCCCGCGCAATCGATCAAGACGGGAAGCGCGGCTTCTTTGCTGTCATGGGAAGAACTCGGCAGGCAGGGCCGCAGGTTTGTCAGTTCCGGTCCAACGGCGGCAGAGATAACCACTTTCTTCGGGGAAGGGGCTGTGGACCCTATTCGGGTGTATGTCGGAATGGGTTCGGCCGACACTGCGGATGAACGCGCGAAGCTGGCCTTGCAGGAATTGAAACGCACCGGCGCGTTCGAGAGATCCATACTGATCATCATCGTGCCGACTGGTACCGGCATGATTGATCCGGCTGCGCTGGACCCGGTTGAATATCTTCACAGGGGCAATATCGCGAGCGTCGCAATGCAATACTCTTACCTCGCCAGTTGGTTATCCCTCCTGGTCGAGCCGGACTACGGTGCGGAGGCCGGCGACGCGCTGTTCCAAGAGGTCTACACCTACTGGTCTTCGCTTCCACGCGACGCCCGCCCGAAACTCTACTTGCACGGCCTAAGCCTCGGGGCGATGAACTCTGAACAGTCGGCGAACCTTTACGATGTCGTCGCAGATCCGTTTCAAGGCGCCTTGTGGAGCGGGCCACCTTTCGCAAGCCGCACCTGGCGATCCGTTACCGACGGCCGCAATTCCGGATCGCCCGAATGGCTCCCCCGCTTTCGCAACAGCTCGATCTTCCGGTTTACCAATCAGAACGATGCCTTGGACATTCCAGACGCGGAGTGGGGACCGATCCGGATAGTCTACCTTCAATACGCCAGCGATCCGATAACCTTCTTCGACGTCGCCACGCTTTATCGAGAACCCGATTGGATGAAAGAGCCGCGCGGACCCGACGTATCGGAGCAGGTTCGCTGGTATCCGCTTATCACGATGCTGCAACTGACGGTCGATATGGCAATGGCGACGACGTCTCCAATGGGCTACGGCCATGTCTTTGCACCGCAGCACTATATCGATGCGTGGCTGGCCGTAACCGATCCGCCGAGCATTACACCTGAAGACGTTGCTCGGCTGAAGGTCCTTTTCATCACGCGCGGGACGACGCCTGTCAGCGGATAAATCAGTTTTGTCATTGTTACAAAAGTAGGAGAAACGCCGTGAAGCTGCTGTCAGCCCTTGTTGCCGCAGCCATGTGCTGCCTGGCGTCGCATGGCGCGTATGCTGCGGATGTGAAACTGTCCGGCAGCGCCTTCTACCGGGAGCGGATTGCGCTACCCTCAGATGCCACTCTCCTTGTGGAATTCATAGATTTGGCCAAGCCAAAAACCGCCCTGGCCGCAACTGCGGTGGCGCCGGCCGGACAAGTTCCCATTGCCTTTGGCCTGGTTGTCGATTCAAGCAAACTCTCGAACGGAGGGGCCTATGCGATACAGGCCCGCATTGAGGTCGGCGGCTCCGCCTGGTTCGCCAGTGCCGAGCCGACCCCGTTTGATCTGGCGAGAGCGGGAGAATTGTTTTCAATCCTCCTCGTTCAGGCAGGCAGTAAGGATGCAGAGGAGGCTTCCGGCGTCTCGCTGGCAGGTACCGAATGGAGGGTTTTAGAGCTGGAGGGCAAGAAGGCCGATACGAACGTGACGTCGACGCTTATTTTTGATGCTGATGGCGCGGTGAGCGGCAATGGTGGCTGCAACGCTTTTCGCGGCGACGTCGATATAGAAGGTACGACAATGAGATTTGGCCAACTGGCATCGACAATGATGGCCTGCGAAGATGCCAAGTCCGTTCAAGAGGCGGTCTTCCACGCAGCGCTTTCGCAAACTGCGGCGTATTTTGTACAGGATGGAAATCTGATGCTCGTCGATGCTGCAGGTAAGACCGTCGCTCGCCTGGGAGCGCCGTGAGGCGGCTAAGCTGACGTTAGCGGGGACTTGTCCCGCCGTGCTCGGTCCGGTCAGGTTCCATCTACAGTGCGGAGTAGCTGGTAAAGCGTTTGCGGCCCTTCGTGTCGTGCCTGGCATTGCTGCGCCACGACGAAGCCATCGCTCGCCCAACCTATATCCCGTGCTTCCTTCGGTGAAATGCCGAATTCGTGCCTGAACGTTCGACTGTAGCTGGAAGCATCGACGAAGCCCCATTGCTCGGCGATCCGGGATATGGACCGCGTATCGCCAATGTCGGAGAGCGCGTCCCGCGTTCGCAGTAGCCGCTGCTTGCGAATGTAAGAAGCTACTCCCCCGAGCGGCTCGAAAATTCTGTATAGCCGGGAGCGGGACACGCCAAGTTCCGCGCACAGCGTTTGGGACGTCAGTTGGCGATCCACAAGTCTGCCGTCAATCATCCGTCGCGCTCGGCCTAGAAATGTCGCGTCGATTGGGGTTTGTGCTTCTCTCAAGCGATCCTGGGAGGGCGCGAGACATACGGCCACAAGGCTTCGTGTTGCCTCGACGACGTATGGTATCTCCGGCGACTGCAAATCCGCCAGCGACCGGTTGAGAAGAAGCAGGTAGTCTGCCAGCAGCTTACCGAGCCCTCCTTCGAACTTGGCATCCAACATTCGATGGAGCCCGGCAGTCGAGGTAAACAGATCGTTTGGGATGAAGAGCGTAAGGACCCCGTCGTGATTGATTTGTCTATCGAACGGGCTGGCCAGGCAGTGCAGCTCAGGCACAGCTTTCTCGCCTTTATGCCACTCACCCGGCAAGCAAAACGGCAGGGTGACATACCAATGGTCAAGAACGGCATTTTTCAGATGCTTCTGGCGATGAGCATGATTTTCGCCTGGAAGCTCAGTTCGCATAAAAGCGAGTCGATCCAGGTTCCACACCGTTTGGCGGGCCGGAAAGGATTGAGGACAATCCCGCACGGCTGACAAGTCCATCACGCCTCGATTGGCGAAACGGAAAGCCGGAAATTGCTCGTGCGGTTGAAAGCTAAAGGTTGAAAAATCAAGAGAATGCGTAAATTTCGCATTCTTACTTTCGTGCTCTTCGAGCGATTGGAGCGCGGAGTCTTGATACATTAGATGACTCTAAATTACCGTTGCTCCGCGTAATGTCCAAACAAACATCACCTTCTTTGTACCATATCGTACCACGCACAAGCCTCAAAACAAAATTGACAGAGCGTGTGAGCAATTGTCCTTGAATTGGGCCTGATGGCTCGATGCTTGCGAAGCGGCCAATCTTCTGAAAAAAACGAATCTAGCAGTTTCGGCGTCGGAAAATGCTGCAGGGATTCATGCGAAAGCTTTTCATGCGTGATCTGCACGGAGCGCGGAGCTACGGCTCTGGTCGTGCTTCTTCATCCGTGAATGATAAAGTAATGGAGAATGCGGCGGGTTGGAATTGGCCCGCCCGTATCTCGATCTTTGATAGCCAGTCCCGATATTTGCCCTTAGACCGGCTTCGCCGGCCTGCGCATCGCCGAGTAGGTGAGCAGCGCCGAGGCGAGATAGAGCAGCAGGAAGACGACGTTGAGCGACAGCACCAGATCGGGTGTGTCCAGGATATGGGTCAGCACATAGGTCAGCAGCACCGCCTTCAGCCCGGCAAGCAGCGCCAGGTTGATCGCCCGCACCAGCGTCTGACCGCGCGCGAACAGAAGCTCGGCCTGGTATTCGACGAGATTGCGCAGGCCCGGCACGCAGATCGCCAGCGCCACCAAAGGGGCGGCCTCCGCAACATTCCTGCCGAGCGCGTTGGGGAAGAAATGCAGCACGATGGCGAGTGTCGCCAGCGCCAGCGTCGAGACCGCGAACACGCCGCCTTCGATACCGCTCTTGACCGAAAGGCGCGACAAAAGTTCCGGCGCCCGCATCATGCGCTGAACCAGCATCATCGAGAACGTGCGGATCGGGATCGCCGTCAGGTCGACCAGCCGCATGATGATGGCATAGATGCCGGCGAGGTGCGGACCGCCGATCGCCAGCACCAGCAGCTTGTCGAATTCCATCTGCAGGTAGAACAGCACCTCTGCGCCGGCAACGTAGATGGAATCGGCGAGCCGCCGCAGATAGAGCGCCAGCCGCAGCCGCAGCCGCTGTCGCGGATAGAAAAATCCGAAGGCGATGAGCAGCGAGGCGGCGTTGGCGCCGATGTAATACCAGGACCAGGCTCCTATGGTCGGCTGCGCCGCGAACATGAACAGCACGGCGCCGAGCGCCCGCAAGGCCGTCGCCAGGATCGTCAGCAGGGCGGCGCTGCCGAATTTGCCGAGGCCGTTGTTGACGATCAGCGCCACCTCGACCGGCCGCCACAGCAACGCCTCGGCAAACACGATCGCCGCAAAGACCGACAGCGGCACGGTGCCGGCAAAGAAGACCAGGTAGACGCCGTAGGAGGCGGCAGCCAGCAACGGCAGCGATATCGCGCCAAGCAGCAGGAAGCCGGCCGTGAAGGTGCCGATCAGATTGGGGCGGATGGTGGCGGTTCGGTAAAGCGCCGAGATGAAGCCGAAGGCCAGGATGCGCGACAGCATCACGCCGGCCGCTGAAGCGGTGGCGAACATGCCGAATTCGGCGATCGACAGCGTGTTGGCCAGCGCGATGAAATAGGCGAGCGAAAACACCAGCCGCCCGCCGGCGCCGCTGATCGCCGAAAGATAGTCGCGAACCAGCCGCCGTCGCTCAGCGACGAAAGCGCGGATCCGGGCGAGAGGCCGTTTTTGCGGGATGTTGCCAGCCTGGGTCATGTGTCGAGACAGCATAGGCCGGAAAGTTTAACGCGCGGTTCTGGGCGCTTTCGATGCTTTCAAGAAGGGCACAACCCTAGAGGGAAACCGTGTCTTCAAGGCTGGGAAATTAACCTTTTGTTTCCTATACTTGTTTAGCGTGGTTTAACGAATGGCTGACCGCGCGTCCAAGCCGCAAAGGGCAAGCTCCACGACAATGGTCGACAGGCAAAACCGTGAAGATTGGAAGCGCGAGCGCTCCTTGCTGGCGCTCGGCCAGGCGTTGCGCGGCGAAGAAGAACCATCGCTGGTTGCGATCGGGGACCGGGCAGACCCGTCATGGCGCGAGGATGCTGCAGCGCGCCATCGTGTCGCGCGCTTACGCCGCGAGCGGCGGGCGCATCCGGAATTCTCGGCAAACCTGGAGCCCTCGGCGACCCCGGAACGCTGGGTGACTCCGGAGCTATCGGCGAACGATGAAACAAGCCGGTTTCAAGCCGAGGATGCATCGGCCTCGGCCGCCCGGATGCCGCCTGAGACTGACGAGCCCATTGAAGCGGACCATGCGGAAGCCATGCCACGGGAGAAGCCGGTTGCTGCCGCTGTTTCCGAGGACCGCCGCTCCGATGCCGACTCCCGTTACGCCGCGTTCGAGCCTCGATACGCCGCGTTCGAGCCTCGATACGCCGCACCCGAACCTCGATATGCCGCACCCGAACCCGGATATGCAGATGACGAGCGGCGGTCTTCCCGTCAGGATGACGACAGACAAGAATGGAAGCCGTTGATCGATCCGATGCAGGTCGTCCGCGGCATTGCCCGCTCGAAGCTGCTGATCGTCGCCATGACGATACTGGGCGCCACGCTTGGCGTCGCCATCGCGCTGTCGACGCCGAAGAAATATGAAGCCACCGCAGAGCTGATCGTCGACCCGCGCGACCTGAAGCTCACCGACCGCGACCTCACGCAATCGGTGGTTGCGTCCGACGCCACGCTGGCCATCGTCGAGAACCAGGTTCGCGTGCTCACCTCCGGCACCGTTCTCAACAAGGTCGTCGACAAGCTCAATCTCGTCAATGATCCGGAGTTCAACGGGCAAGGTTCCGATGGGCTGGGGATGATGACGGTCATCCGGTCGATCCTGTCGCGCAATGACGGGCCGGCTGCCGGTGAAGGTCGCCGCCGTGCGCTGGCCGTCGCCAATCTGGCGGAGAGCCTTTCGGTCGAGCGCGGCGGCAAGACCTTTGTCATCTCCGTCAGCGCCACCACGCAAAATGGCGAGAAGTCGGCGCTCATCGCCAACACGATGACGGATGTTTTTCTGCAGACCTTCGGTCAGATCCAGTCCGACACCGCTGGCCGCGCGACCAACGAGCTGACGGGCAGGCTCGACGAGCTGCGCAAGGGCGTCGAAGTGGCCGAGCGCAAGGTCGAGGATTTCAGGGCCGCGCACGACCTCGTCGACGCGCAAGGCCATTTGATTAGCGACGACGAGATGCTCAAGCTCAACCAGCAGCTGGCCATCGCCCGCGCGCGCACGCTGGAACTTAACGCCCGCGCGGCGTCGGCGCGCTCGATCGACGTGAATTCGGTTCTGAGCGGCACCTTGCCGGAGGAGATCAACTCCAACACCATGAGCGAGCTGCGCTCGCAATATGCGACGCTCAAGCAGGAGGCCGACCGCGCCGCGATCCGGCTCGGCCCGCGCCATCCCGAGCTCCAGGCGCTCAATGCCCAGCTTGCCGGATCGCGCGAGCGTATCGCCGGGGAACTGCGCCGCATCGCCTCGTCGCTGCAGGTCGACTTGAGGCGCGCCGTGCAGCTCGAACAGGATCTGGCCTCCCGGCTGGCACAGTTGAAGGTCCGCAGCGGCGACGTCAACAGCGACTTGGTCACGCTGCGCGAACTGGAGCGCGAGGCCGCCGCCAAACGCTCCGTCTATGAGCAATATCTTCTCCGCGCCAGGGAGACCGGCGAGCAGAAGGACATCAACACCGCCAACATCAACGTGATCTCCAAGGCCTTCGCCCCGCTCGAGCCAAACGGACCGTCGCGCGCCATGACGGTGCTTGCCGGCCTGCTGGCGGGGCTTGCTTCCGGTGTCGGCCTCGGCGCCATGCGCGGCGCCTATGCGAGCCTGCGCGAAACCGCCGATTCGCGGCCGCGCCGCCGGACAGAGGAGCGCCGGACACCCATTGAAGACAAAGCATACCAGCCGCCCGTTCCGCCCCATGCCGGACCAGTGCCTCATCCGCAGCAGCAGTATCCGCGAGCCTCGTCGGACGAGGCAGATCAGGCTTCGAAAGCCGCTGAACAGCAAGCCTCCATCGAGGAAATCCGAGCCAGCTTGCGCGAATTCCGCGAAGCGGTTCGCGAACTCACCGAAAGCCGATCGCGGCGCTATTTCTGAGCGCCGAATAGAATAAAAGCCATCGGTTTCGAGTTAGCGGCATAAGACGGCGCTTTGACGGGATTGCCCGGTCGGATTTTCGTGAGAATGCCGCCCGAAGCAGAGCGATGTCGAGGATGGTTGATGGCCGAGTTGATTGACGGAAAAAGCGTTGCCGAAGGCGTGGTGCGGCGCGTCAAGGCCCTGACGATCGAACTGATGGAAAAGGGCGCGCACAAACCCGGTCTCGCCGTGGTCATCGTGGGCGAGGATCCGGCGAGCCAGGTTTACGTCGCCTCCAAATCCCGCACCGCCAAGGAATGCGGCTTTCATTCGGTCCAGCACACGCTGCCGGCCGAGATGTCCGAACTGGAACTGCTTGCTATCATCGGCGAACTCAACGCCGATCCCGGCATCAACGGCATCCTGGTGCAGCTGCCGCTGCCTGGCCATATCGATGCGGGCAAGGTCATCCAGGCAATAGCGCCGCAAAAGGATGTCGACGGCTTCCACTTCATCAATGTCGGCAAGCTCGGCACCGGCGAACTGGAGACGGCGTTCGTGCCTTGCACGCCGGCCGGCTCGATGCTGCTCATCGAGCGTGTGCGCGGCAAGGATCTTTCCGGGCTCAATGCGGTGGTCGTCGGCCGCTCCAATATTGTCGGCAAGCCGATGGCCAATCTTCTGCTTGCCGCCAACTGCACCGTCACCATCGCGCACAGCCGCACGAAGGACCTGGCTGCACTGGCGCGCACCGCCGACATTCTCGTTGCCGCTGTCGGCAGAGCTGAAATGGTCAGGGGTGACTGGGTCAAACCGGGCGCCACCATCATCGACGTCGGCATCAACCGCATCGCGGCGCCAGAAAAGGGCGAAGGCAAGACCCGTCTCGTCGGTGACGTCGCCTATGCGGAAGCGGCCAGGACGGCCGGCGCCATCACGCCAGTGCCCGGCGGCGTCGGCCCGATGACCATTGCCATGCTGATGGCCAACACGCTAGCTTCCGCCTATCTCGCGGCCGGATTGAAACGGCCGTCTTTCTGAACCTGGAAAGCCCAAAGCTTTGCCGAACCTCACTGTTCCCCCAGAGCGGCCGGTCGCCAATGATCCCATTCACGGCGGCCGGCAGTTCGGCTTCCTGCTGGTCGACAAGTTTTCCATGTTCTCGCTGGCCGCCGCAATCGACACGTTCCGGTCGGCGAACCGGCTGCTCGGCCACGACTTCTATGGCTGGACGACGGTGTCGGCCGACGGCGATGCCGTCATGGCCTCCAACGGCCTGCCGCTCAAGATCGACTACGCTGTCGCCGATCTGCCGCCGGTCGATATTCTTTTCGTCTCGGTCGGGCTGACCACCGAGTTTCCCGGCAAGAGCAAGGTGCTGGCGGCGCTGCGCAGCTGGGGCCGGCGCGGCAACGCGCTCGGCGCACTGTCGGTCGGCTCCTATCTGCTCGCCGAGGCAGGCCAGCTCGAAGGCTATCGCTGCACCATCCACTGGGAAAACCGCGCCGGCTTCGTCGAACGGTTTCCCGACATCAACTGCACCGGCAACGTCTTCGAGATCGATCGCAAGCGTTACACATGCGCCGGCGGCACCACCTCCATCGACCTGATGCTGGAGATCGTGCGCGGCGATTTCGGCTCGAGCCTCGCCAACGGCGTCGCCAACCAGTTCCAGCACGAGCGCATCCGCTCCGCCGGCGACCGCCAGCGCGTCGGCCCCGAGCGAGACCTGACCGGCAAATCGGAGAAGCTGCGGCGCATCGTCGAGCTGATGGCCGACCATCTCGACGAGCCGCTGTCGGCGGTGCAGCTCGCCAAGTCGGCGGGCCTGTCGGTGCGCCAGGTCGAGCGGCTGTTCCTGCGTCACCTCAGTGTGACGCCCGGCCGCTATTACATGCGGCTCAGGCTTGAGCGGGCGCGCGAATTGCTGCGCCAGACCAACATGCCGATCCTCGACGTGGCGATCGCCACCGGCTTCACCTCGCACTCCTATTTTGCCCAGAGCTACCGGCTGCAGTTTGGCCGGCCGCCTTCCGAAGAGCGGCGCACGACATATTGAGGGGTTTGGCGCAGTCAGGCCCGCCACGTGCCCCGGCGCCCGGGCTTGTATCCTGACGCGGCGTCAAATAGCTTCCCCCGGCTGGGACGGACTGGCGGGCATGGACTGCTGGCAGAAGCTGACTGGCTGCGACGAACTGGCGGCCACTGACTGGGGGGAGATTTCATGGCGGGACTTGCACGGAGCATCGTTGCGGCGGCGCTCCTGTTGTGGATGACGACGCTCGGCCTTGCCGCCGACCGTGTCGTCATCGTTCTCGACGCCTCCGGTTCGATGTGGGCGCAGATCGACGGCAAGCCGAAGCTCGAAATCGCCCGCGAATCGCTGCGAACGGTGCTGCAATCGGTCCCCGCCGACAAGGAAATCGGCTTCATGGCCTATGGCCATCGCGAGAAGGGCAGTTGCGAGGACATCGAGCTCATCGTGCCGCCGCAGGCCGGCTCGGCAGGTGCTGTTTCCACTGCCGCCGACAGCCTGAAATTCATCGGCAAGACGCCGCTGACATCAGCCGTCAGGCAGGCGGCCGAGGCGCTGAAATACACCGAGGACAAGGCCACCGTCATCCTGATCACCGACGGGCTCGAGACCTGCAAAGGCGACCCCTGCGCGCTCGGCAGGGAACTGAGGGCTGCCGGCGTCGACTTCACCGTAAACGTCGTCGGCTTCGGCCTGACCGCGGACGAGGGCAGGCAGGTTGCTTGCCTCGCCGACAACACCGGCGGCAAATACATCCAGGCGTCGGATGAGAAGGCGCTGCAGGACGCGCTGGTCGAGACCATCGCCGCCGCACCTGCACCGGCGCCCGAACCAGCGCCAGCGCCGCAGCCGGTCGCCGCGTCGGAAAAACCGGAGTTCAACTTCATGCCCGCCGTGGTGCTCGCCGATGGCGGCGATCCCGTCACCGACGGCAATTCCTGGGAGATATTCAAGGCAAAGTCCGACGGCACGCGCGGCGAGTACGTCGCCACCGAATACGGAGCTTATAAAGGCAATTTGGAGCCGGGTGACTACACAGTCGTGGCGCGCCATGGCGAGGCCAGGACCGAACAGAAGATCACGGTCGAGGCGGTCGAGGTCTACAAACCCCTGTTCGTGCTCGATGCCGGCACGCTCATCATTCATCCGCGGCCAAGCGAGGGAGCGGATGTGGCCGATGGTGCGGCTGTCGTGATCGCCTTTCCGGGCGTTGAAATGCCTGCGACCTATTATGGCGACACCAAGGTGGTGTTGCCGGCCGGCGATCAGAAAGTCACGGTCAGGATCGGGCAGGGCGAGGTTACCGAAACCATCCCGCTCACTGCCGGCAACGTCGTCGACAAGGATATCGTCGTCGGCGTCGGCCGTGTCGTTGCCAACGCCTACTACATTGCCGGTGGCGACAAGGCCGACGGCTCGGGCATTGGCTTCAAGGTGTTCAAGGCAAAAAAGAAGATCGACGGAACGAGGCAAGAGGTGGCTTATGCCTATGGCCCCGACAGCAAGTTCGATCTGCCGCCCGACGACTATGTGCTGACGGCGACGGTCGACCTTGCCGTCGTCGAGCAGCCGTTCAGCGTCAAGGCCGGTGAGCATCAGGATCTGAAGATCGCCATCAATGCCGGCGTGCTGGCGATCACCGCGCCAGGAGCTTCGAAGATCGAGATTTTCGATGCGAAGAAGGACATCAACGGCAACCGCAAATCGCTTGGCTACGCCTATGACGAGAAATATCAGGCGGCGCTGCCGGCCGGCGACTACGCCGTCGTCTCCGAAAAGTTGGACAACAGCTCGAAGGAAAGCACGGTGACCATCACAGCCGGCGAGCGAGCCGAGTTGACGGTGCAGTAGGGACATTCGACGTCTGAAAAAGGGTGGCCGCGAGCCCAGCCCCTACCCAAATGTGGACATGCCGTCTGGCGCCAGACTCGCGATTTGTCGCGTAATTCCTGATATCCGCGAGGTACAGCTCCCACATTGTGATGGTCAGCGGGCAAAAAAGGGCTTGCGAAAAATTCGTTTTTAAACGAATATCGCCTAAATGTTCGATGTACGACACTACATCACGCGTGACGGCGAAGACCTGATTGCCGGCTGGCTGCGCAAGCTTCGCGACGTACAAGCCAAAGCGGCGATCATCCGACGATTGAACCGGCTTGAGCAAGGCAACTTCGGTGATTTCAAGCCGCTTCGCGAGGGCGTCCACGAACTGCGCATCGATGTCGGCCCTGGCTACCGGGTTTACTACGTCCGATCGGGCAAGACGGTGATCCTGCTCTTGTGCGGCGGCACCAAACGAACACAGGACGCCGACATTGACCGGGCGTGTGACTATTGGCGCGACTGGCAAAACCGTACTGTTTGAAGGAGCAATGACGATGAAAGACCGCAGTCATGACGACGCAATGGCCGATCTGTTCCGGGACGATCCGGCGACGGCCGCTGCCACGCTCGACGCGATCCTTGCGGATGGCGACCAGGGCGAACTGCTGGTGACGCTCCGGCAAATGACCAAGGCGTTCGGCGGCATGCCCGCCGTCGCCAAGTCGGCCGAGCTGAACCCCACGCAACTCTACCGTACCCTTTCGGAGAAGGGGAACCCAGAGCTGCGCAGCCTGAATGCCGTCCTTCGCACGATGGGCCTGCGCTTGGCGGTGCAGCCACTCGGCAAATCCGTGCCCCACGTCTGACGTTAGAAAGGGCGTCGCAGAACATCCGGTTTTGCGACGTCAATATCAGTCGCGAAACCGATTCAAGACTCGGGAATTTTGCGACATGAACCGGCTAACGACCCCCACAAGAAAAAATTTCGAGCATGTGTCGGGGGCGCTTGGCTGTCGTTCGTCTTGTATACCTGACGCGACGGGGGGATTTTGCAGCATGGCGAAAATCGTATTCGGAATGAACCAGTCCCTCGACGGCTATGTCGACCACGAGGAATTACCTGCGCCAAGTCCCGCGCTCTTTCGTCACTGGATAGAGCATGTGCGCGACCTGACCGGCAGTGTGTACGGTCGCCGCATGTACGAGGCCATGCGCTATTGGGACGAAGATCGTCCTGAGTGGAGTACGGAGCAACACGAGTTCGCGGCGGCGTGGCGGCGCCAGCCGAAATGGGTTGTATCGCGCTCGTTGAAGTCGGTCGGTCCCAATGCCACGCTTATCGCGGATGACGTCGAGGTAGTGATACGCAGGCTAAAGGCCAAGCTAACAGGAGAGATTTCCGCTTCCGGACCAGAGTTGGCGCAAAGCCTGACCGAAATGGGTCTGATCGACGAATACCGCCTCTACCGTCACCCCGTGGTGCTTGGTCGCGGCAAGCCCTTCTTCGCCGGCTCTCGGCCACCGCTCCGCCTTGTGGCCAGCGAGCGAATCGGCGGGGAAGTCATCAGGTTGACCTACGTTCCTGCCTGATTACAGACCACGCCGATGAGAAGGCGATGCATCGAAATCCCCCTTTCGGTTCAGCATACGTTGCGGAAAGGATTCGGAAGAACGACGGCTGCGGGTGGGGAGATCGCCATTCGGCGGGGATCGGCCGAACGGCTTAGGAGCGCCATTTGCCGATCCTTATTGCGTTTCTCCAAACCTGCCGTTCGCGCTACAGCCTGATACGACCTTAAGCGGAAGCTCGTTCGCCCCCGGCCGAATTCACGCCCATGACCCGAAGCTGCCTTCCATCATTGCGGATTTATTCAGAATCTCCCGTTCGGGTTGGCCGAGGCCTCAGGCAGGATTCGAAATGTCGCGGCCAAACGGTCGCCATTCAGACATTCCGGTACCATCATTGTTCACGGGGCCTGGTATCCTGCAGCGTCTGCGAACTCTGCCACAGCCAGATTGCGAGCGAGCCTGAACGCCCGCGGACCTGTGCTTCCACAGGTCCTCTTAGAGCACCAGATTTGAACAACTCGCAGTCGCGGCCGGCGACTTGCAGGATTTCGTCGCTCACTGCGACTTCGGCATTTTGGCCGGCCGCGATCTCCATCAAGCGACTGGCGACGTTAACCGTATCACCCGTAGTCGCGATGTGCTGACGGCCTTTGCCACCGAGTCTCGACGCAACGATTGTTCCGTAATGCGCTCCGATCTTGAAGCCGAGCCTGGATGCAGTTGATGCGGGCAACGAGACGAGCCAGTTGTTGGTACGGCTGGCGAGCGCTGCGCAGCAGCGGGCAGCATTGAAGGCATCATCTGTCGCTGCTTCCGGTAGCCCGAACAGGATCATGGCTCCGTCACCCATGAAATTCGTGACAACGCCACCGCAGCTTGTCACCTCTTCGTCCACCAACGCATGGAACGTGTTCAAAAGTTCGCGTGTGGCGTTCGGCCCCAATGTTTCGCTCAGTCCGGTGAAACCGGACAGGTCAATGAATAAGATGGCGGCGTCCCTCCGGAGAGGTTCCAGGAGAAAGTCGCCATGCTTCGCGAGCCACGCCTCAAAGCCCGGGGCCTGAACTCGTTGAAGCAATTCGCTCTGCGTGGCGAAATACTGGGCCTGGTTCCGGCCCAACCAAAGCTGCGCGGCCCCGAACAAAATAGCCGGTGGAACGGCGGCGGCCATCGGCAACGCCGCGCTCAGCCAGATATGGTGTGAGAATGCGGTCATATTGACCACGAACCAGATCACAACCACGCCGACGATCGCTGCAAGGCCGATGGCATTGCGACGCCATGCCAACAGCCCCACAAGAACCACCGGCAGCACCACCGCAAAGCCGGCATCTGCAAGGCGAACGTACTGATCTCGCACTATGCCGTCGCCGGTCATCAGATGGGCAATGGCCGTCGACATGACCTCGACGCCTGGGAGCACGGGATCAAACGGTGTCGGGAAAACATCGCCGGCGCCGGTTGCAGTTGCTCCGATCACAACAATTCGATCCCGAATAATGCCGCCATCGACTTGGCCGCCCAGCACCGTCGTGGCGCTGATCGTGCGGATCGTGCCGCGGGGGCCATAGAATGTCAGAGGGAGTATGTGACCAATGTCCGTCCGAATCCGCTGTCGGCCCAGAGATAGATAGTCGGGCGCTATTCCCGGATCCTCTCCCACCGCCATGGCGGCAACGCGCAGGGAGAAAGACGCTTCCGTCCGATCTCCGGCCCGAAACAGCAGCGGGACGAACCGAGGCGTTCCCGTCCAGTCGGTAACCACGTTCACGACGCCGACAGCGGCGATATCCGAGAACGCTTTGAGGGGCCACAAAAACTGCTTGGCATTCGGCACTCGGGCGAGAGGGCCATCGCCCTCGACTGCAATCGATTGTTTACCTCCCGAGTAGACCGCTGCAGCAGCGATTACGCTTGAAGTTCCACGCAGCGAACGCGCGAGCGCCTCATCATCATCTTTTGTCCCGGGATCGACCAGCAGCAGGTCGACCGCAATGGCTTTCGGCCCAAAGCGAGCTATCGTGTCGACAATCCGGGCAAGCGTGGCGCGGCTGAGCGGATAGCGGCCCTCGTTTCGGACCGCTTCGTCGTCTATTGCGACAATGGTAATCAGCTCCGGCGGCTTTGTGGTTCCCCGAACAAGCGTTCGAAGATCCGTCATCGTTGCTTCGACGCGATCGAGGCCCCACATGTTGCCGCGCCAGTGCGCAAAGCCAAGCCCGGCCCCCCAAAGACCCGCCAGGACGAGCGCGATCAGCGTCTGAAGCGCTCGCCCGCTCATTTAGCTTACTGACCGAAACGCGCCATCAATGCCGAAACACGTGCGGCGGGCCAGCGCTTGACTGTCAGTGTGCCTGTTCCGGCTTCCACATCGACGCCTTCACCCGGCCCGAGGACTACGCCAGCATTGGACGCCGGCCTTTGCACGGCGACGCGACCTTTGACGACGAAGACAGACGTCTTGCCTCGGGCAACGTCAACTGCCCATTTTGTACCTCGCACCGCGGCGATCGCCTGCGGGGTGACGACAGCGAAGCCACCCCGGACCCTGCCGGCTGGAGCATCGAGCAACAGCGCCTTGCGCCGTAATCTGACCGCATCGGCACTGCCATTTCGATCACGGTCCACCAGTGCAAAACGAGCGCCATCTTCCGCAATGATGGTAAGGCCTTGCCGGCATCTCAGAATTTGTCGGGACGTCCCTGCTACCTGTCGGAACGTACAGCCGGCGTTATTCGACTGCGCTGAAGCGGTATCCACCCAGAAGACACAGGCAAGCATGCAGGCCATCAGGCTCCGGAGATATCGGCCACTTGCGCTCATGAACGTCTCCTTGCTTTTGCGAGAATCTGCGGCAAGAAAATCTATGCATTGTCTTCTGCGGTCAGCTTGGCAGTATACTCATGCGTACGAACCGGCACTTGCAGCCGCGTTGCCTTTAGAGGTAGCACGGTGCCGACCAGCGATCTTAGCACGATAGCTTGCTCCAACGCCAAATAAGGCGACATCAAGCCGTTTGAGGCGGCCGCGCTGCGAATGTCGCGAACGTCACGCGGCGACGCTGCTGTTCGGCTCATCTGCCAGAACGAGCAGGTCGCGCCACATCCGGACATTCGGCGGGCTTCTCCATTGCCGGACCTTCGCTCAACCGCAGAATTCGACCCGTTCCTGTCTTTCAGCGTCTGACGCTCAACGCCGCAAGTTGACCTAGAGCGGACACTTCGACGGTATCCGGTTCGACCCGGTAGCTAACACACCGCAGCCTTTGGCCCTAAGCGGATGGATTTTCGCCCGCAACTGTCGCGAGTAACAACCGCGCTTCATTGAGATCCGAAGTGCCCAAGCCCTCGCTGAACCAGCCATAAACCGGTGCAAGAAGCTCATAGGCTTCCGCGCACTTGCCGTGGTCCCGCCAGAGGCGGGCGAGGCTTGCCGCAGCCCGCAGCTCGAGCATCTTCGCGCCTTGGGCTTGGGCGACCGCGATCGCCGAACGGTAACATGCCTCAGCCTTGGATGCGTTGGGGGTAGTGAGCGATAGCAGCATCTCACCGGTTAGCCGATGCAGTTCCGCCTCACACCAGCGTTCCTCGGTCTCCGCCACCAACATAACGGCCTCGGCGAGCGCACGTAGCGCTTCATCCGTTTTGCCCGAGCGGTGTAGGGTCTCAGCAAAAAGACTCAGGTGATATGGCGCGCGCATTCGATGTCGCGCCGCTCGGCACTCCGCCATGCCCTCAAGGATTTGTGGAACGCTCTCCGATGGCGATCCCTGTGCACCCGATGCCCAACCCCGGAAGATCTTTCCGTGGGCCAGCCACAAACGTAGCCCGTGCTCCTCGGATAGGGATATCACCGCGTCCGCGTGCAGTCGAACGGCCGCAGCATCTCGACTGAGATGAGCCAGTGTCGCAGCCCCCCAGGCAAGCACGTAGCCTCGGCTGTTAAAGTGATTGAGCTCTTCAAGCGCCTTAGTCGCGCGGTCCATCGTTTCCGATGCTCTTTCTGGAAAGCCGCTCAGCCACAAGATCATGGACAAGATGGCGAGACCAGCTGCCCTCTGATCCTGCCCGAAGCGGAAGGCGAGAGATCGGTGCTGTCCCGGATCGTAAAGCGCAAGTGCCTGCTCGATTTGCTCTCGACCAGCCAGCAAATCTCCAATATGCGCAAGCGAAAATCCGAGAATCCTGTGTCCGACGAGCTTCATGGCCCGGTCGGCGTGGAGTTCGGCGCGACCCAGAAAGTCCTCTGCGAGTTGGCGCCCCTTCGACCACTCGCCGCCGGCTGCGCGATAGGCCCATTGACCGTAGAGGATCGGAAAATGCTGCTGCTGGCTACGGCCCAGCCGCTCGCAAAGCTCCTGCGCTCTCGCGTGGGCGGCGCCGGTCTCCGGAGCTCCGTAACCCTTTGTGGCCATGAGCGGCATGCCGAGAGCAGTCTGAAGGTCCAGCTCAAGTTCATCGCGCCGACGCGTTTCGGGAATTGATTTCAGAGCTTCCAGACCGTTCATCAGATGGCCGATTGCCTCCGCATTGGCGGAGAGTTCCGCCGCCTGCTGCCCGGCTTTCAACCAGTAGCCGACTGCCTTCTCTGCGAGGCCAGCCTCACTGTAGTGGTGGGCGAGCACCTCCGGCTGGGCGGTGCCCTTCTCAGGGAAGTGCTCCTCTATGGCTTGCGCGAGGGCTGCGTGTATTTGTTGCCGTTTACTGCGGAGCAGACTTTCATATGCGGCCTCCTGAACCAGGGCATGCTTGAACGCAAAAATGGCTTGCGGTGGCGTGCCGCGCCGATAAACCAGTTGCGATTCCTCAAGCCGCGCCAGTGCTCCATGGAGCTCGCTCTCGCGAAGTGGAGTGACCAGGGCGAGCAGCTCGTAGGAAAACTCCCGCCCAATGGCCGCGCCGATCTGCGCCACCTCCTTGACCGGCATCAAGCGATCGAGACGTGCGGTCAGCGAGTCTTGAAGGGTTGCTGGGATTGCCAAGGGCGGCAGGGGGCCAGCCAACACATAGCTTCCACTCTCTTCGCGCAGCAGCCCGGATTCGAGGACATTTTTGGTTAGCTCCTCGATGAACAGAGGCACCCCATCCGTCTTTGCCACGACCTGCTGCAGCACCTCCGTCGGCAATGTCTTGCCGGCAGTCAGCCGATCGATCATCGCGCAACCCGATTTGCGGCTGAGGCGGTTCAGCGTGAGAGACGTGACATGCGGGTGACCGCTCCAGGAGTGTTTGAATTCGGGCCGGAACGTGATCACCAGTAGAACCGGTAGACTACGCACACGCTCGATGAGCCGCTCCAGTAGCTCAAACGATGTCGGGTCGATCCAGTGCACGTCCTCAAATAGCTCCAGCACCGGTCGCCGCCGCGCCAAACCCTCGACCTGATCGGCCAGCGCGTCGAGCGTTTTTGACATCAGCTCTTCTGGCGCGAGTTGTAGTTGCGGATAGCGCCCGCCGGATGGAATCGACAGGAGCGCCGCAAAGATAGGCATCACTTCTGTGACGTTCTGCGTCGAAAGCGCGAGCAGTTCCTCGAGTTTTGCGAGTTTCCGTTCGTCATTGTCATCCCGATCGAATCTGGCGGCGCGCTGCAGATGATCGATGATCGGGTGCAGCGCACTGTGCACGTGGTAAGGCGAGCAGAAGTGGATAATGCGCGTGTAGGTGCTCTCGTCCGATCTTTGCTGTAGAGCGCGCGTAAGGCGCGATTTGCCAATTCCCGGTTCCCCTGAGAGCAAGACAACCTGCCCTTCGCCATCTCGCGTCTCGTCCCATCGCCGCTGCAGCAGAGCCAGCTCCTCCTCGCGGCCAACGAGCGGTGTGAGCGCGGCTGGGTGCAGCGCCTCGAAGCGGCTCTCTGCTTGGCTTTCGCCGATCACTCGCCAAGCACGCACTGGCTGGGCGAAGCCTTTGATATGCTGAGAGCCGAGGTCGGCAAGGTCGAACAGACCACCGACCAGGCGGCGCGTGTTCCGGCTGATCACCACGCTATTCGGCTCAGCCAGCGACTGCAGCCGTGCTGCCAGGTTGGGTGTCTGGCCGACGACAGACCTCTCCTGCGCCTCCCCGGCTCCGATAAGCTCTCCTACCACCACGCCGCCTGTTGCGATGCCGACGCGGACCTCCAACGACAGGTCGTATTTTGGCTTAAGGCTGTGAATGGCTTCGACCGCGGCGAGGCCAGCCCGCACTGCGCGTTCCGCCTCGTCTTCATGGGCTCGCGGATAACCGAAATAGGCCAGCACGCCGTCGCCCATATATTTGGCAATGTGCCCTTCGTAGCGCGCAATTGCGGCGGCCACGGCGCTCTGATAGGCCCGCAAAAGTTCACTCACCTCCTCGGGATCGAGCCTTGACGCGAGCGCGGTCGAGTCGACCAGGTCGACAAACATCACTGTCAGCTGGCGGCGCTCGGCGTCTGGAGCTGCCAGGGTCGTGACGTCGACCGCAGCGAAGGCTTGCGAAGAACGGGCGGGCGCAGAACCCGCGCCGTCGCGGAGGGCGGCGATTGCCGCAAGCAATCTACGGCGGTGGCCGACCGAGGTGATGCCTAGCGCGATGAGATCCTCTGCCGTGAGGTCGGCGAGAACCTCGGCATCGATGTCGTTGGCGCGAAACTCCTGTTCGTACTGCGCGAGCCCCAAATCGCGCAGCCAGGTGCCGACGTCCATTGGACTCCTCCGGCGCTCCGGTTATCCGGAGCGCAAGGCTCGACATTCTACCGCACAATCACCGCGAAGGTGCACGGAAAAGGCACATCCGAAAGGATTCAAGGTCCGCAAAATGGCACACTTTTTGCCGTTCAATTATCCGGGAGAACGACTGCCTTCCATCCCAGCCAGTCGTTCGACGCTCATTTCGGGCGTTCTGCGGCTCTGGTGTTTGAACCAGCCGGACGCGCCATTTCCAGACATTCCCGTCGCTTTTCAGGAGCGGACCTTCGCTTGTCGTCCGAAACCGACCCTAAGCGGAAGCTCGTTCGCCCCGGCTGAATCACGCCCATGACCCAAAGCTGTCATTCCGCCCGAACGTGTCGTAGTTTCTAATGGCTCTGCCGATGGGAGGGGTCATGTCCGAGCGCCCGATTGCCCTGACATAAGGCGCTGGTATTGTGTAGTTACTGGGCTCCAAAGCGGAGCCGTCACACGTGGGAGGAGTCCGAGCGTGGTCGAGAGCGCCGTGCAGCGCCGTTTGGCGGCCATACTCGCTGCCGATGTGGTCGGTTACAGCCGGCTCATGGGCCATGACGAGATGGGCACGCTGACTACGCTGAGAGCGCTGCGGGCCGAGCTGGTCGATCCAAAGATCGCCGAACACATGCGGAGGATTTTCAAGGCGACCGGCGATGGGGTTCTGGCTGAGTTCCCCAGCGTTGTTAACGCCGTTGCCTGTGCGGTCGACATCCAGCGGCGGCTGGAGGCGCGCAACGCCGACTTGCCAGAGGACTGCGCGATCCGACTGCGGATCGGGGTCAACCTGGGCGATGTCATCGTCGAGGGCGAGGACATCTTCGGAGACGGAGTGAATATTGCGGCTAGACTTGAGAGCGTCGCCCCGGCCGGTGGCATAGCGGTGTCGGGCACAGTGCGTGACCATCTGGGCAACAGCTCTGTGCGAGCAGATCAAGTTGGGCAATGACATCACCAATCTCGTAAACCTTGAACGGGGCTACTAAGGGCTCGTATGGCAATAACTGCTTCAGTTCCTTGACGGGATTCGGCCACCTAATGAACCTAATCGATTTGATCATTTCTGTACGGACCATAACTGCGGGCTAAGATGATCAAGGTAATCTTTTCCCCTCGCCGAGCCGATCTCCTGGCTGCCAACAACCGCCAGCTTTTCTTTCGTTGAAGCAGCGTTGAAGCAGCCATTCTTTTTTTCGCCTGTTTTCCTATGCTGTGTGTCCGGGCAGCAACGTTTGCCGTATTCGGCGATCTGCTGCAACGGAGTATTTGACAGTTCGATGAATGAACCGTCATAAAGCCGTTCGAAGAGGGGGCGCTTCAGAACTGCGATGCGGGGGCCGGTAAGTTTTTCGCTGTTGTTGACGGCGCTCGTCGGCATCCAGCCGGCGGCGGCCGATGTTGTGCCGCGCAACCAGCCGGCGGCCGGGTCGGTCATTGCCCGCAAATCGGGCGAGGAAGTGCGCTTCCTAGAATTCGCCTCTTGGCAGGTGGTCGATCTCAGGCAGGACGTCGTCCCCGGCGACTATCTGCGCACCAACGCCACCGGCAGCCTAGCAGTGCTGTTTGCCGACCGCACCCAGATGCGGCTTGGCCGCAATACGACGCTCCTGGTCAAAAAGATCGGCGCGGCGTCCGACACTGAGTTCAAGCTGGAGAGCGGCACCATCTGGGCGCGAGCAGAGCGCGGCGGCGAAGGGCTGACCATCGACACGCCCGCCGCCGCCGCCGCCATCCGCGGCACCGACTGGACGATGACCGTCGACGGCAACGGCCGCACCTCGCTGATCGTGCTGGAAGGCACGGTAGAACTCGCCAACGAATTCGGCTCGGTCAGCGTCGCCGAAGGCGAAGCCGCGGCGGCCACCATCGGCTCGGCGCCGACGAAGGTCGTCATCGTCGATTCGGACGACCGCGAGCAGATGCTGTTCTACTACTCCTTGCGCGACGCTTTCACCGTCCTGCCAGCATCGGCATTGTCGAGCCTGGACATGCGCAAGGCGCGCGCGAGGATAAAGGCGCTGGAGCCGTCGTCCCGATCCGCCGAGGACTGGGTGACATTGGCCGAGGTTAATATTGACTTTGAAGGGCGGGAAGCGGCGCGCGACGCGGCCAGGCAGGCGCGACAATTCCCGCTGGCGCGCGCGCAGGAAGCCCGGCTCGATCTGATCGACGCGTTGATCGCCGGCGCCGAACAGCGCTATGCCGAGGCGGCGCATCTGTTCGAACGCGCGGCGCCGCATCTCGATCCCAGCCGGCGTGTCATGGCGCGCTATGGCGGCTACTATGCGCGCTCGCTGGCTGACCCCAGCCATGTCGAAGCTCCGCCGGTTCATGCGGATGCCGGCGTCGCCGCGGCCATCGCCGAGGCTCTGACGGCCGGATTTCTGGTCGACCTCAAAGCCGCAATTGCCGTTCTCGAAAGAGCCGAACGGCGCTATCCCGGTGATCCGACGCTGCCCGCCCTCAGGGCACAAATTGCGTTCCTGCTCGACGACCGCGAACAGGTGGAAGCGGCAATCGATCGCGCTTTGTCGCTCGACCCGGATAATATGATCGCGCTCCAAGCACGCGCCGGTTATCGGGCCGGAATCAAGAGCGATCTTGAAGGCGCGCTTGCCGACCTCGAGCGCGCGGTGGAGCTGGCGCCCGGCTCGGCGAGCTGGAACGCTCTCGGCCTCGTTCAGAGCGCGCGCGGCGCCACTCGCGAGGCGGAGGCGGCGCTAAAGCGCGCTATCGAACTCGACCCGAAAGATCCTGTCCCCCACGCCAACCTCGCCATCATCTATCTCGAGCAGGACCGCACGGCCGAAGCGAAGGCCGAAATCGACACGGCGCTCGCAGTCGATCCGGCGTTCGACATCGGGCTGGTTGCGCGCGGCCGCTACTATCTGCAGACCGGCGAACTGGACAAAGCGCGTGACGACCTGCTCGCCGGCACGACCGCTAATCCGGCCTATTCCAATGGATTGCTGCTGCTTGCCGTCGCCTATTACGAAGCCGGCGAGCTGGAACCCGCCGAACAGGCTATCGAAAACGCCGATCGCCTTGATCCGAACGATCCGGTGATTTCATCCTTCCGCACGGCGGTTGCAATCGACGAGTACGAAGCCGACAAGGCGATCGCCAGCGCACAGGAAGCGCTGAAGCGCACCAGAGCGCGCGGCGGCGACTATGCCGCGCTCAGCGCCAATCGCGACACCGGCTCGACGTTGAACGACGCGTTCCGGCTACTCAATCTCAACGCCTGGGGCCGCTACTACGGCGACGCGGTTTTCGATCCCTTCACCGGCTCCGGCTATGTCGACCAGGCGCTTGCCGGTAGCATAAATCCCTTCGTCAACAATCTGCGTTTCGGCGACGTGCCGACGGAATCGGGCACTAATACAACCAGCTTCTCATCGTTTTTCCAAGGCTTGATGCTCGACCCGCAAATGCTGGCCGGCCGCCAGAGGAGCGCCAACATTCTCCGGCGACCTTTCATCGAAACCACCGTCGGCGGGGGTTTTGTCGCCGATGACGGCGATCTGGGTTGGAACAGCGAAATCGAAACCCAAGGGTATCAAGCAGCTCCCTTTCCCTGGAGCTTCTACGGCAGGATCTACGGTTTGGAGACCGACACGCGTCGCGGCGACGATCCAGCGACCGGCCAGTTCGATCTCGAGGACCGGTCGATCACCGGCACAGGCTACATGGCCATGAAGCCGACGCCGAATGACCGGGTGGTGGCGTATATCGATGTCAAGGATTTCGAGTTCGACCTAAGCACAGTGCTGGACCCTACCGTTCTGCCGCTAGGAGGAAGGTATGCCGACACCGGCGACACCCGAACCGGCAACGCCGGGGTCGCCTGGAGCCATACATTTGGTTACCAGAACGTTGCCAGCGCGGCGCTGTTTGCGACCGACATTACGGATCGAAGCAACAGAACCCGCTTGGAGGAAATCGGCTTCGGGGAAACAGGATTCATTCTGGAGAGTGAGACCCGCCAGCAATCCTATCTCGCCGCATTCAATCACATCTACGGAACCGGTGACTTGACTCTCCGATACGGTGGTGAGGGCGGACTATTGGAAGTCTCAAAAGACGAAACGTTTTCTTTCGTGTTTCCTTTTATCCCGGACACAATCATATCCGAATCCACTACGGCAGTCGATGTCGCCATTGGGCGCGTCTATTTCGACGCCGTCTACGAGTTCAACCCCAATCTCAAAGTGGAGGGAGCCCTATTCGGCACTTATCTTGACGGTGGCACGATTGATGAACAACGCCTGGAGCCTCGCCTCGGTGTCGCCTGGACGCCTTTCGAAGGCCACTACCTACGAGCCGGGTTCCTGCGCGAAGGCTCATTCATAACGTCGGCGACCTTGGCGCCGGTCGGAATACTCGGCCTGCAATCCAATCAGAATTCTCTAGCTGTCGACGGCTTTTCGGACACGTTTGCCGCGCGCTGGGACGCCGAGTGGAACAGCCGCCTTTTTACGGCCGTCGATTACCAGCATCAGGAATTCGAGAAACTTTCGATCGGCGTTCCGGCTTCCGCCACCACAATCGATCTCAGCGAGGGCCGGTTCGACCGGATCAGCGCCACGACCAACGTCTGGATCGGCAACGGCTTCGGCGCGTTCGCGACCTTTGCCTACGCCGATTCAGAGAACGAAGATCCGACAAGTCCAAGCTTCGGGGGCCCGCTGCCCTTTGTCCCCGAAACGTCCGCGCGGTTTGGCCTGACCTGGGTTCACCCGTCCAACATCAAGGTCACGCTGGCCGGAACCTATGTCGGCTCACGCACCGGCGATGCGGCGGGGACTGAGCTCGAATCCTACTGGTCGACGGATGCCTTCCTGACCTGGGAACCTTTCGACAAACGATTTGAACTCGAAATTGCCGCGTACAATCTGTTCGACGAGGATTTTCAGGTCGCATCGTTCACCCCCGGCTGGGGCCGCAGCATCGTCGGTTCGCTGAAGGTCCGGTTCTGATGTTTGCAGGCGGGCCGTGGTGGAAGGGCCTTGGCGCTTCCGCGCCCGGAACCCCCTCCCGCCGCAACGGCATTCTTGCGATCGCGGTCCTCGCCGTGCTGCTGGTTGCTAGTCTGTCCCTGCTCACGCCATGGAAGCTCGTCGAGGCGCGCGCTTTCGATTATCTCTCGACCATTTCGCCGCCGCCCCCGCCCGATGACGGGCCGGTCATTGTCGCCATCGACGAGCCCTCGCTTGCCGAGATCGGCCTGCAATGGCCATGGCCGCGCGATCTTCACGGGCGGCTCGTCGAGGCTCTGCGCCGCGCTGGAGCGAAAGCCGTCGGGCTCGACATCATCTTTGCCGAGCCGTCGACGCCGGCCGCGGACGAAGCGTTGGTCAAGAGCCTTGGCCCGGACGTGGTTCTGGCCGGCGACGAGACGTTCATCGAGACCGAGCAGGCCGCCCAGCATGTCCGGGTCGAGCCGCTGGCCATTTTCACCGCGACGGGCGCCGCAACCGGCATCGCCTCAATCGCGCCCGACGGCGACGGCATCCTGCGGCGCGTCCCGGGCTATGCCGACGGCTTTGCGGCAGAGCTTCTGAACGCCGCCGGCCGGCCGGCCACTGTACCGCGAAACGCGCTGCTGCAGGCCTTCGGCCCGTCTCGCACATATCCGACCGTCTCCTACTATCAGGCGCTCGATCCCGACAGTTTCCTGCCGGAGAATTTTTTCCGCGGCCGCATCGTCATGGTCGGGCTCAGCCTGCAGAACGCGCCGACGCTGTCGCAAGGCGGCGCCGACATCCACGCCTCGCCGTTCACCATCCGCACCGGCAGGCTCGTTTCCGGCGTCGAGATCCAGGCGACGGTCTTCGACAATCTGGCGCATCAGCTGTTCATCGCGCGCCCCCCGGCATGGGCGGCAATTCTCTCGATCCTGCTTGGCGCGGGCATTGGCGTTCTTGCCGTCTGGAAGTCGACCGGATGGAAGACCCTGGCCGGCGCTGTGGTTGCCGTGCTGGCGCTCCTCGCCGGCAGCTATATGGCGCTGCGCTACGGCCGTGTCTTCGTCGCGCCGCTGGCGCCAGCGCTTGCCTTTACTCTTGTCGCAAGCGCGCAGGCGGCGCGCGATTTCGCGGCGGAGCGGAAGCTTAGGCGCGGCATAACGCGCGCCTTCTCGCAATATCTGTCGCCGGCCCTGGTGGAACGCCTGGCGCGCGACCCGACGCAGCTTCGCCTTGGCGGCGAGGTCCGCACGCTGACCATACTCTTTTGCGACATTCGCGGCTTCACCACCATCGCGGAGGCGATGAGGGGCGATCCCGAGCGGCTGACAACGCTGATCAACCGGCTGCTGACGCCGCTTTCCGACGTCGTGATGGCGCATGGCGGCACCATCGACAAATATATCGGGGACTGCCTGATGGCGTTCTGGAACGCGCCGCTGGACGATCCAGACCACGCCATCCATGCGGTGGAGGCCAGCCTCGAAATGCTCGCCGCGCTAGATCGGCTGAACGCGCAATTGCAGGCGGAGGCCGAAACGCGCGGCGAAACGCCGATTGCGCTGCGCATCGGCATCGGCGTCAACACCGGGCAATGCGTCGTCGGCAATGTCGGATCGGAGCAGCGCTTCGACTATTCGGCGCTCGGCGACGCGGTCAATCTGGCATCGCGGCTGGAGGGCGCCTCGAAGGATCTCGGCGTTCCGCTGGTGATCGGCCGGGCGACCGCCGAACTGGTGTCACACAGGATTCCGCTGACCCCGCTGCGCGAGATCACCGTAAAGGGGCGCGGCGAGTCTACCATGGTCTATGCCCCCGCGGCGGTAAGCGCATCGGTTTCGACAGCCGCAAGTTAGGCGGTTGTCCGTTCGCGTTCGAACAGGATTGTCGGCGACCCGTTGTAGCTCGTTCTGGTTATCTCGCGATAACCGCATTTCAGGGCGACGTTACGGAGCCGGTATTGTCCGGATCGACGATGCACACCGTCTTCGCTCCTTGAACGGGGCGTCGCCCCAGCCATGCACCGCCTTGACGATCTCGGTCGCGAACCCCTGGCCATGCCTGGCCGCGATCAGCCCCAGCCCGCTTCCGGCACGCCTTCGATGGACGGCTTCATGTCGCGTTTCAGATCGTGAAAACCGGCCTCGCCGATGAAGCGGCCGGTGGTTTTTTCCTCGACCGCCCAGAAGCCGAAGCCCAGCATGGCCCACATGCCGCCATGGCGCAGAAAATCTTCGCGAAGTCGCGGCTCTCCGCCGATGAAGCGAATCACGGCCGGATCGGACCACATGGCAGCATAATCGTCGAAATCGCCAAGCCGGTGCCCGCGCAATATGGCGCGCGGCGTCTCAATGACCGGGATGTCGATAGCAGGATGATTCGGCATGCTGCGCTCCCTCTGGGAACGCAGCGCTAGCACCTTCGATGACGCGATCAGATGGAGGTTTTGGGTCATGATCGCTGGTTCGCGGAATGTCGGCTATCAAGACGCTGTTTCGCCGCCGGAATGACCGGATAGGGTCAAATCCGCTGGTTCCGGTGAAAGTCCGCTTTCCGGGAGCAAATTTGAGCCGGGAATGCCCGACTAGGGTCACGAATGCTGGTTCCGGCCAATGTCGGCTTCCAAGACGAGAATTCGACTCCGGAAGGTCTCGAAAGGGTGAACTTATTCCGTAGCGCGAGCGAATCTGGACGACTGGAACGGGTCGACCTTTGCCGTTCCCTAACGACGCAGAACCACTCAACACTGCATCCCTCGATGTGTTTAATGCCCTTCTTAAGGAGATAGGACAGCATGTCTGCCCTGGAGGCAGTGTAGTGGCCAAAAGGGCAAAATAGCGTGGCAAACGAGAACCACCAAAAGGGTGGCCGCGAGCCGCCCTTTTTCACTGCAGCGCGAATTCCGCCACGTTGTTTCCGAATGCGCTGGCGCCGTGGTCGGCACGGCCGACCATTTGCCGCAACCCGGCGAAAAGCTCGCGGCCAAAACCGAATTCATTGCCGACAAGATCGCTGTCGGCTGCCCGGCGCAGCGCGAAATCGCCTGCCGGCACCAAGACTTCCAGCGTACCGGCGTCGGCGTCGAGCCTGATGATGTCGCCGTCATGGATCCTGGCGATCGGCCCGCCCTCGACCGCCTCCGGCGTCACATGGATCGCCGCCGGCACCTTGCCGCTGGCGCCCGACATGCGCCCGTCGGTGACCAGCGCCACATGCTGGCCGCGATCCTGCAGGACGCCGAGCACGGTGGTCAGCTTGTGCAACTCCGGCATGCCGTTGGCTTTCGGCCCCTGGAAGCGGATGACGGCGATGAAATCGCCGGTCAACGTGCCGGCCTTGAACGCCTCGTTGAGCCCTTGCTGGCTGTCGAAAACCTTGGCAGGCGCCTCGATGATGCGCCGTTCCGGTTTCACGGCGGAAGTCTTGATGACGGCGTGGCCGAGATTGCCTGACAGCATTTTCAGCCCGCCCGTCGGCTGGAACGCCTTCTTGAACGGCGCCAGCACCTTCTCGTCGCCGCTTTCGCGGGGCGAGGCCTCGCGCACCACGCCGCCATCGGCGCCGAGCTTGGCCTCGACCGCATAAGGCCGCAGCCCTTCGCCCCAAACCGTCTGGACGTCCTCGTGCAATATTCCCTCGTCGAGCAGTTCGCGGATCAGGAAGCCGAGCCCGCCGGCTGCGTGGAAATGGTTCACGTCGGCAAGGCCGTTCGGATAGACCCGCGCCAGCAGCGGCACGGCTTCCGAAAGGTCCGAAATATCCTGCCAGCTAATGGCGATGCCGGCCGCGGCGGCCATGGCGATCAGGTGGATGGTGTGATTGGTCGATCCGCCGGTGGCGTGCAGGCCGACGATGCCGTTGACGAACGAGCGCTCGTCGATCATCCGGCCGACCGGCGTGTAGGCGTTGCCGAGCGCGGTGATCGCCAGCGCCCGCTTCGTCGCCTCCCGGGTCAGCGCGTCGCGCAACGGCGTGCCGGGGTTGACGAAGGAGGCGCCCGGCGTGTGCAGGCCCATGATCTCCATCAGCATCTGGTTGGAGTTCGCCGTGCCGTAGAAGGTACAGGTTCCCGGCCCGTGATAGGATTTGGACTCGGCCTCGAGCAGTTCGGCCCGTCCCGCCTTGCCTTCGGCATAGAGCTGGCGGACCTTGGCTTTCTCGTCATTGGGCAGGCCCGTCGTCATCGGCCCGGCCGGGATGAACACCGCCGGCAGATGGCCGAAGGTCAGCGCCGCGATCACCAGCCCCGGCACGATCTTGTCGCAGACGCCGAGATGGACGGCGGCATCGAACATGTTGTGCGACAGGCCGATCGCCGCCGCCATCGCGATCACGTCGCGCGAGAACAGCGACAGCTCCATGCCGGGCTGGCCCTGGGTGACGCCGTCGCACATCGCCGGCACGCCGCCGGCGACCTGGGCAATGCCGCCGGCCTCGCGCGCCGCGTCCTTGATCAGCGCCGGAAATGTCTCGAAAGGCTGATGCGCCGACAGCATGTCGTTATAGGAGGTGATGATGCCGAGGTTCGGCACGCGGTCGCCGCCCAATGCCAGCTTTTCCGAAGGGCTGCACACGGCAAAGCCGTGGGCGAGGTTGCCGCAGGACAGCACGGCCCGGTTGGCGGTGCGGCTCGATGCCTCGGCGATGCGGCCGAGATAGGCCTCGCGCCCCGGTCTGGAGCGTTGGCGGATGCGCTCGGTGATGGCTTCGATGTCGCGTCTCGCGGTCATGGCGTCGGTCCTTTCAGGCGAGGTTCCGCAAACACGGTCCGTGCGGGAGCCCTCGGCAAGTTGAAATCAGGGTGCCCAGAAAACCTGTACGGGTCTCTCGGCTGCGTCGAGCACGGCGCGAATGGGCCTTCGCGTTTCCGATGCCATCGCGCTTTCGAATGCCGTGCGCTTGTCCTCACCCTCGATGTGCAGCGCGACGAAGCCGGCACTGACGATCCGCGCCAGCGACAGCGTCAGGCGCGGCTCGCCGGCGCTTGTCGCGTGAACCGGGAGCACGACCCTTTCCGACGACGGGTCGAGCAGTGTTTCCAGATTGTCGGCATCAGGAAAAAACGACGCGGTATGGCCATCGGTTCCCATGCCAAGCACGACCACATCGAGCGGCCAGGGCAGCGACCGCAACATCCTGCTATCGGCCTCCGATGTGTTGCCGACGCTTTCTGCCTCTTGGTAGAGCGGCACGAAACGTGCGGCTGCGGCGGCGTGTTGCAAAAGATTGGCGGCGACCAGCCCGGCATTGGAGCGCGGCGAGGAGACCGACACGCAACGCTCGTCGACCAGCGTCACCGTGACCTTGTTCCAGGCGATCGGGATGCTCGAAAGCGATGCGAAAAATTTCGCCGGCGTCGTGCCGCCGGAAACGGCGAGCAATGCCGTGCCGCGCTCAGCGATCGCAGTGGTCAGGCGGCCTGCGACGTGGCCGGCAAGTGCAGCCGCCAGGTCCTGGCGTTCGGCAAATGCGTGCCAGTTGTAGGCGTCGCCGTTCAATTGCTCTCGTGCCATGTCCGCCCGTCGCGTTCGATCAGCGCAATCGAGGCGGAGGGGCCCCACGTGCCGGCGGTATAGCCCTGCGCCTCCTGCCTGGCGCCTTCCCATGCGTCCTGGATCGGGTCGATCCATTTCCACGCCGCCTCGACCTCGTCGCGGCGCATGAACAGCGTCTGGTTGCCACGGATGACGTCCATGATCAGTCGCTCATAGGCGTCGGGGGCGCGGCCGTCGAAGGATTGCGCGAAGCTCATATCGAGCGGGATCTGGCGCAGCCGCATGCCGCCAGGCCCCGGATCCTTGATCATGATGAACTGCTTGACACCTTCGTCGGGCTGCAGCCGGATGACCAGCTGGTTGGCCGAGATCGGCCCGGCGCTGTCGCCGAAGATCGAATGCGGGATCGGCTTGAATTCGATGACGATCTCCGAAACGCGTGTCGCCAGCCGCTTGCCCGTCCTGAGGTAGAACGGCACGCCCGCCCAGCGCCAGTTGCCGATTTCGGCCTTGAGCGCAACGAAGGTCTCGGTGTTGCTGTTCTTGCCGAGCTCCTCGACATAGCCTATCACCGGCCCGCCGGCCGAGGCCCCGGCACGGTACTGGCCGCGTACCGTGTGCTTGGGCGCTTCATTGCCGTTGATGCGTTTCAGCGCGCGCAGAACCTTCAGCTTTTCGTCGCGCACGGCGTCGGCGTCCATCGACGACGGCGCCTCCATGGCGACGAGGCAGAGAAGCTGCAGCATGTGGTTCTGCACCATGTCGCGCAGCGCGCCCGCCTTGTCGTAATAGGTGACGCGGTCTTCGAGGCCGACGGTCTCGGCCACGGTGATCTGCACATGATCGACATTGGCGGAATTCCACAGCGGCTCGTAGAGCGCATTGGCAAAGCGCAGCGCCATCAGGTTCTGCACCGTTTCCTTGCCGAGATAGTGATCGATGCGGAAAATCTGGCTTTCATGGAAATCGTGGCCGACCAAATCGTTGAGCTGGCGCGCCGAGGCGAGATCGCGCCCGATCGGCTTCTCCAGCACGATGCGCGAGTTCGGCGTGATCAGCCCGTTCTCTTTCAGCTTGTGCGAGATGTCGCCGAACAGCGCCGGCGCAACCGCCAGGTAGAAGGCGCGGATGCATTCGCTGTCACCGATCGCCGTCTTCAGTTTGTCGAAGCCCGCGCCGGTCGTCGCGTCAGCCGAGACGTAGGAAAGCCGGGCAAGGAACGTCTCCAATTCTGCGGCGTCGATATCGGCCGGTTTCACATGGTCGGAAATCGCCTGCCTGGCGAAAGCCTGGAATTCCTCGTCGGTCATTTTCGAGCGCGACGTGCCGATGATGCGCGTCGGTTCGGAAAACTGATGGCCGCGCTGGCGATGATAGAGTGACGGCAAAAGCTTGCGTTCCGACAGATCGCCGGTGCCGCCGAAAATGATGAAGTCGAAAGGGTCGACGGGAATGATCTGGCTGGTCATGGTCTGTCCGCTCTGACGCCGCTCGCTGGTGTACGTGTGGATATAATCTAATCGATTTAGATTTTCCAGTGACACGGCGTCACATCCCAGGGCCAATTGGGCGTTTGCCGATTGTCCTGAGGTGTGCCCTTGACACTGGCGCAACCCGGACGCTTGTCGGCGAGGTGGTTCCGGGAGGCCTTCGCAGCTGCAGCATAGAGCGGGATCGAGGCGAAAGCCAAAGGAGAAATCGAGAGTATATTGATCTTTCGGCGGCCCTTGCCGGAGGTTGCCGGAGCGGGGAGTCTTCAATCATGAGTGAGAAAGCCATGCGCCTGGAAAACAAAGTTGCCATCATCACCGGTGCCGCGTCAGGCTTCGGCGAGGGCATGGCCAAGCGTTTTGCCGAGGAGGGCGCCAAGGTTGTTGTCGCCGACCTCAACGCCAAGGGCGCCGAACGCGTCGCCAACGAGATCGGCCGGGCGGCGATCTGGACCCAGACGGACGTCTCGACCCGTTCCGAGTTCGACGAGATGGTCTATGCCGCAAAGAGTGCCTTTGGCCGCATCGACATCATGGTCAACAATGCCGGCTACACCCATCGCAACGGCGATATGCTCGAGGTCGACGAGACGACCTTCGATCTGATCACTGCCGTCAACATGAAGGCGATCTATCACGCCGCCCTGGCGGTCGTGCCGGTGATGGCTAGGCAAGGCGGCGGCGTCATCCTGACCACGGCCTCGACCGCCGGCATCAGGCCGCGGCCCGGCCTCACCTGGTACAATGCGTCGAAGGGCTGGGCGATCACCGCGACCAAATCCATGGCGGTGGAACTCGCGCCGAAGAACATCCGCGTCAACTGCCTGTGCCCGGTTGCCGGCGAGACCGGCATGCTCGAAAAATTCATGGGCGCCGACACACCCGAAATCCGCGAGAAATTCCGCGCGTCGATCCCGCTTGGCCGGCTTTCGACGCCGCTCGACATAGCCAACGCGGCGCTGTGGCTGGCTTCGGACGAGGCGGCCTTCATCACTGGCGTGGCGCTGGAGATCGACGGCGGACGGTGCATCTGAGCCGTTCGGCCCTGTCGGTTTCAAGTTTGACCTGACCGTCCCTCGCACGCGGGCGGTTGATTGCGGCAGCCAAATGAGCCGTGGGCAACGTCAAAGAACGGCCTGACCGATGCTACGCGCCGGTCTTGACGAAGCTCTTGTAGATCCAGCCGCGTTTGCCGTTGTAGACGATCTGGCACCATTTCTTGCAGCCCATCACCTGAACCGAGGTCTTGGCCGGAATGGTGACGATGGCGGCCGCACTGTTCTTCGGACCGGTGCGCATGGTGACGCCCCTGAGGATACGTCCTGCCGCGCTCGCTGGCTTGGCCTCGACTTTGGCCTGGGCGCCATCCTTCTGTGTCGCGGCCGGCAGAGGCTTCGGGGTCGAGATGGCGGCGGTTGACGCACCGTCCGTCGCCGCCTTGGCGGGAGCAGCGACTTTGGCAATCAATGCTGCCACTTTGGTTTTCGCTGCCGGATCGGCGAATGCTGCCGCGGTGGACGGCTTGTCTGCTTTTTCAGCCTGGCCCGCCGTCTGGCCGCCCGCCGTCTGGCCGCCCCCCGTCTGGCCGGATGTGGTCTTCGGTCCCGATCCTGTCCAGCGAGGATCATTGGGCGCCAGCGCCGCTATCTCGGCCTTCGCTGCGACCACCGCCGACGAAATCGCATCGGTCTTGCTCGCAGCCTGCTGTGCCGCTTCTATCCTTGCGGCCGCGGCCGCGGCCGGCACGATCCTTGTCGTTTTCACCGGAATGCTGGAAACGATCTGCTCGGGACTGGCGACCGCTTGTCTCTCGGTGGCCGGCAATGCCAGCCATAGCGCCATCGCTGCCACGCCAAGCAGCGCTGCTGTTCCAAACGCGGCGATGACCAGATGCAGGTTCGACCGGATTTGCCGCCAGAACCTGGGCTGCATGTCGTAGCCAAACTGCATCGCAAAGCGCCGTCGTTCCGGCGCGCCGAAACTGAAGGGCTCTCTCACTCTTACAACCTCCATTTGCGGGCCAACGTTCTTACGACCTGTGTCGGGAAACCGGCATCTGGTCGGCATCGGTCCCAATCCAACGCGGGCAGGCCCGCAAAATCCCCCTTCGACTGCCCAGAACCGGCATCCTTTGCCGGCGATTGTGGCATCACTGCGCCCTTGCGGTGCGGATTCTGCACCTTTACGATCGATTCTGCAACTTGCAAGGGATTTTGCAACCTGTGGTTATATGCGGTCCCTCAAGGCATACCAGTTGAGCGCAAGAAACATCAGAGGCGCGCGCAAGCGCCGGCCACCGGGAAAGGCCGGGATGTTCAGGTCCTGGATCAGCCTCAGCCGGTCCCGGTTGCCGGCGACGGTCTCGGCATAGAGCTTGCCGAAAAAGTTCGACAGCATGACGCCGTGGCCGGAATAGCCGCCGACCGAGATCACATTGGGCATCACCTCGCGCACGAACGGTTTTCTCGGCATCGTGATGCCGACATAGCCGCCCCAGCCATGGGTGATCTCGACATCCCTGAGGTCAGGGTAAAGCTCGGCGATCTGCCGGCGGATGTGGACATGGATGTCTTTCGGATCGTTGACCGCGTAGATCTCGCGCCCGCCGAACAGCAGCCGCCCATCCGTCGATTTGCGGAAGTAGCGCACGACGAAGCGGGAATCGTCGACCGCCTCACCGCCCGGCAACACGCTTGAATCCGCAAGCGGCACCGTCGCGCCGATGAAGGAGCCGATCGGCATGATATGCGCGGCACTGATCGGCTCGAGCGTGCCGCCATGGGCGTTGACGCCGATCAGACATTTCTCGGCTGATATCGTGCCTTTCGGCGTCGTGACCCTGACCTTGCCGCCAACGGACGCGATGGCGGTCGCCGGCGTCTGCTCGAACAGCTGCGCGCCCGCCTGCGCCGCCACTTTTGCCGTGCCGATCACCAGCTTCAGCGGATGGATGTGCCCGGTGCCGGTGTCGCGGGTGCCGCCGAAATAGCGCGCCGAGCCCAACCGCTCCGCCGTCTCCCTGGCGTCCATGAAGCTGATGTGCGGATAGCCGAAGCGGTTCGCCATGATCTCGGCATGCGCCTTGTAGTCGTCGACATAGCGCTGCTTGTGCGCCACCGACATCTGGCCTTGCATGTAGTCGATCTCGATCTTGTTGACGGCGGCGAATTCGAGGAGATGCGCCTTGGCCTCTTCGGCGAGGTCGAACAGCGCCTTGGCCCGGGAAAAGCCGTATTCCGCTTCGATCTCCTCGGCCCAGGCGCGCTGACCGGTGCCGAGCTGGCCGCCATTGCGGCCCGATGCGCCGTCGCCGAAACGATGCGCTTCGACCAGCACGACATTGCTGCCGGCCCTGGCGAGGTGCACCGCCGCCGACAGGCCGGTAAAACCGCCGCCAACGACGACGACGTCGCAGCTCAGGTCACCGTCAAGCGCCTTGTATTCGGGCCGTGGACCGGCGGTGTCCTCATACCAGGAGCGGCCGGGGGAGATTGGGGATTGGTAGGTCAGGATTGCACCGCCTTTCGGCGGTGGTGAATAGTGAATGGTGAATGGTGAATGGACGACGAAGCGGCTCGCTTGCCATCGGCGAAGACGTCGTTCATTTCACCATTCACCATTCACCATTCACGGGACGAAGTCGCCACTCACACATTCAATAACAAATACTCCCGCTCCCACGGGCTGATCACTTCCATGAAGGTCTCGAATTCCGCCCGCTTGATCGCCGCATAGGTGGCGGCGAACGACTTGCCGAGCAGCGTGCAGAGTTCCTCGTCGGCTTCGAACAGGTCGACCGCCTCGAGCAGGCTGCGCGGCAGGTCGATCTCGGCCGCGTTGGCGGTGGTGAGAACCGGCGGTTCGGCCTTGATCTTGTTGGTCATGCCGATCAGCCCGCAGGCGAGCGATGCGGCCATCGCCAGATAGGGATTGGCGTCTGAGGAGGGGATGCGGTTCTCGACTCGCCTGGCTGCCGGGTCGGAGCGCGGGACGCGGAAGGCGGTGGTGCGGTTGTCGTAGCCCCATTTGTTGTTGACCGGCGCCGAAGCCGACTGCGTCAGCCGGCGATAGGAATTGACGTAGGGCGCAAACATCACCAGCGCGTTCGGCACATGTTTCTGCATGCCGCCGAGGAAATGGAAGAAGGCTTCGGTTTCCGAGCCGTCCTCGGCAGAAAAGACGTTCCTGCCGGTCTTCTTGTCGATGATCGATTGGTGGATATGCATGGCCGACCCGGGCTGCCCCTGGATCGGCTTGGCCATGAAGGTGGCATAGATCTCATGCTTCAGCGCCGCCTCGCGGATGGTGCGCTTGAACATGAACACCTGGTCGGCCAGTTCGATCGGATCGCCGTGGCGCAGATTGATCTCGAGCTGGCCGGCGCCTTCCTCGTGGATCAGCGTGTCGATTTCCAGGCCCTGGCTTTCGGAGAAATGGTAGATGTCGTCGATCAGTTCGTCGAACTCGTTGACGCCGGCGATCGAATAGCCGGCGCCACCGCCGATCGCCCGTCCCGAACGCCCGACCGGCGGGGTCAGCGGGTAGTCCGGATCGGGATTCTTGCGCACCAGGTAGAACTCGATCTCGGGCGCCACCACCGGCTTCAGCCCGCGCTTGTCGTAAGCGGCAAGCACACGCTTCAGCACGTTGCGCGGCGTGAACTCGACCGAGCGGCCGTCCTGGTGGACGAGATCGCAGATGACCGCCGCCGTCGGGTCCTCTTCCCACGGCACCACGGTCAGCGTCGAAAGGTCCGGCATCAGCTTGAGGTCGCCGTCGTCTTCCGGATAGTTGAAGCCGTTGCCGTTCTCGGGGTAGCCGCCGGAGATCGTCGTCATGAACACCGCCGAAGGCAGCGCCAGCGAGGTGTTGGAGGTGAATTTCTTCGACGGCATCATCTTGCCGCGCGCAACACCGGCCTGGTCGGGGGTGATGCACTCGATATCCTCGATGCCGCGCCACGCCAGCCAGGCGCCGACTTCCTTCCAGTTTTTCACACCACGTTGATTTTTCACGAAGGCAGGCGTGCGGATACGTCCTCCGCGGCTCGACGGACGGACTTCCTTTTTTGCAGGCGGCATCATTCACCAGATTAGGTTGCGGATTTGGGAGTATAGCCGGGGCCGGTGATGGAAGGGAAGGGGAGCCGGCCCTGCCTTCGCCCGCCAGTTGAAAATCGCTCCAGGCAGCTTAGGTTCGAGGCAAGTCCAATGACCTCGGCTGAAGACGTCGAATGCGGAACCATGAATTGACCACGATCGGCTTCGATGCCGACGACACGCTCTGGCAGAACGAGCAGTTCTTCCGCATCACCGAAAAGCGCTTTGCCGCGCTGCTCGCCGATCATGCCGAGGAGGAGCACATCTCGGCAAGATTGCTGGAGGTCGAGAAGCGCAACCTCGCCGTCTATGGCTTCGGCATCAAGGGGTTTACCCTGTCGATGATCGAAACGGCGATCGAGATTACCGAGGGCCGCGCGCCGGCCTCGGTCATCGCCGAAATTCTCGCCGCGGGCCGCGAGATGCTTGGCCATCCGATCGAGGCGCTGCCTCATGCGCGCGAAACCGTTGAAAAACTGGCGGACGCCTATCGCCTGGTGCTGATCACCAAGGGCGACCTTTTCGATCAGGAACGCAAGCTGGCGCAATCGGGTCTCGGTGACCTGTTCGATGCCGTCGAGATCGTCAGCGACAAGAGCCCAGCCACTTATACCAGCATCTTCAGCCGTCACGGTGATGGCGCCGAAAAAAGCATGATGGTCGGCAATTCGCTCAAGTCGGACGTGGTGCCGGCCATCGAGGCCGGCAGTTGGGGCATCCACGTGCCGCATGAGCTGACCTGGGCGCTGGAACATGTCGAGCCGCCGGTCACCGCGCCTCGCTTCCGCCAGATAGCCGATCTCTCGGAACTGCCCCGGCTGGTCGAAAGCATCGGGAAAGCCGGCTGATCGCGTGTCTCGGCGTCGGACCGGACGTGCGCGGCAGGCGTATCGATGCCGGACATTGCGCATCGCAATCCTTGTTGTCGGCTCCGCCAAAGAGCCGCGCTGTCGCTGACCCTACTCGCGCGGCCCCTCCATCGCGCGGCCCCTCCAAACGCGCGGCTCTTGTACAATCGATGCTGCAAAATCGTTTTCTACTTGCAAATCAGTCGCAATTGCAGAATATGCGACAAGCGCGGCGTCACAGCGCCCGCGCGACATGCGAGTAAATCGCGACAGGAGATTTTGATGATCGAGAGATACGGGCGATGGGTTGCCGTCGGGTTGATGGCTGCGGTTTTCGCTGCGGCAGTGGCTTCAAGCCCAGCGAAAGCGCAGGAAAAATTCAAGGCCGTGACGACCTTCACCGTCATCGCCGACATGGCGAAGAACGTGGCGGGCGACGCAGCGATCGTGGAATCGATCACCAAACCGGGGGCGGAGATCCACAATTACGCGCCGACGCCGGGCGACATTCAGCGGGCGCAGGGCGCAAAGCTCATTCTGTGGAACGGGCTCAACCTCGAACTCTGGTTCGAAAAATTCTTCCAGAACCTCAGCGACGTGCCCGGCGCCATCGTCTCCGAGGGCGTCCAACCGATGAGCATCGACGAGGGACCCTATACCGGAAAACCGAATCCGCATGCCTGGATGTCGCCGACAAACGCGCTGATCTACGTCGACAACATTCGCGACGCCTTCGTCGAGCACGATCCGGCGCATGCCGAGACCTACAAGGCCAATGCGGAAGCCTACAAGGCAAAGATAGAGGCGGCCGTCGCGCCGATCCGCGATAAGCTTGCCTCGATCCCGCAGGACAGGCGCTGGCTGGTGTCGAGCGAAGGCGCTTTCTCCTACCTCGCACGCGATTTCGCGCTGAAGGAGCTTTATTTGTGGCCGATCAACGCTGACCAGCAAGGCACCCCGCAGCAGGTTCGCAAGGTGATCGACGCCGTCAGGGACAACAAGATCGTCGCCGTCTTCAGTGAAAGCACCGTGTCGGACAAGCCGGCCCGGCAGGTCGCGCGCGAGACGGGGGTCCATTACGGTGGCGTGCTCTACGTCGATTCCCTCAGCGAGGCGGACGGCCCGGTGCCGACCTATATCGACCTGCTGCGTGTGACATCGGATACAATTCAGAAAGGCCTCGCCGCAGGGCTGTCGCAATGAACGAAGCCGTTCCGCCTCTTGCCGCCGCGTCGCAGGATGCGGGAGGCGGTCTCGCCGTGCGCGGCGCGACCGTCACCTACCGCAACGGCCTCACGGCGCTGCGCGATGCGAGCTTTGAAATTCCGACAGGCACGATCACGGCACTTGTCGGTGTCAACGGCTCGGGCAAGTCGACGCTGTTCAAAGCCATCATGGGCTTCGTGCGGCTGGCAAAGGGAGAGATTCTTGTTCTCGGACGGCCGGCCGCGGCCGCGCTGAGGGAGAACGTCGTCGCCTATGTGCCGCAGGCCGAGGAGGTCGACTGGGACTTTCCAGTACTGGTCGAGGACGTCGTCATGATGGGGCGTTACGGCCATATGGGCATGATGCGCATTCCGAAGGCTGCTGATCGCGAGGCGGTTACATCAGCGCTTGCGCGTGTCGGCATGAGCGATTTCCGCAAGCGCCAGATCGGCGAGCTTTCGGGCGGGCAGAAGAAGCGCGTCTTTCTCGCTCGGGCGCTGGCGCAGGACGGGCGCGTCATCCTGCTCGACGAGCCCTTCACTGGCGTCGACGTCAGGACCGAGGACGCTATCATCGAACTGCTGCGCGCGCTCCGGGACGAAGGCCGGGTGATGCTGGTCTCGACGCATAATCTGGGTAGCGTGCCGGAGTTCTGCGACCGTGCCGTGCTGCTCCGGAACACGGTCCTTGCCTACGGGCCGACAGGCCAGACCTTCACGCAGGCGAACCTGGAAAAGGCTTTCGGCGGCGTCTTGCGTCATTTCGTGCTGGGCGGCGCCGGGCTGCATGAGGACGACGACAGGCGCCGCCTTGCCGTCATCACCGACGACGAGCGGCCACTGGTCTTCTACGGAGAGAACGGAGCCATGCAGCACAAGATGCGGGAACCGGACGAATGAGTGTCCTGCTCGAGCCGTTCGGCTACGAATATATGCTCAATGCCATGTGGGTGTCCGCCCTGGTCGGCGGTGTCTG
The DNA here is from genome assembly GCF_055811075.1 of Mesorhizobium sp. WSM4820. Lineage (NCBI taxonomy): Bacteria > Pseudomonadati > Pseudomonadota > Alphaproteobacteria > Hyphomicrobiales > Phyllobacteriaceae > Mesorhizobium > Mesorhizobium sp. WSM4820. Next base: position 171,126 of record NZ_JBVVQN010000013.1, read on the forward strand.
CGCCTTCCTGTCCTGCTATCTGATGCTGAAAGGCTGGTCGCTGATCGGTGACGCGCTATCGCATTCGATCGTGCCGGGCGTCGCCGGCGCCTATATGCTGGGCCTTCCCTTCTCGATCGGCGCCTTCTTCTCCGGCGGGCTCGCCGCCGCGGCGATGCTCTTCCTCAACCAGCGCACCAAGCTGAAGGAAGACGCCATCATCGGCCTGATCTTCTCCTCCTTCTTTGGCCTCGGCTTGTTCATGGTGTCGCTGTCGCCGACCTCGGTGAATATCCAGACGATCGTGCTCGGCAACATTCTGGCCATCACTCCGGAAGACACGCTTCAGCTCGCCATCATAGGCTTCGTCTCGCTCGCCGTCCTGCTGGTGAAATGGAAGGATCTGATGGTGGTCTTCTTCGACGAGAGCCATGCCCGCTCGATCGGCCTCAACCCGAGCGCGCTCAAGATCATGTTCTTCATGCTGCTATCGGCCTCCACGGTCGCCGCGCTTCAGACCGTCGGCGCCTTCCTGGTCATCTGCATGGTGGTGACGCCCGGCGCGACCGCCTATCTTCTGACGGACCGCTTTCCGCGCCTGCTCGTCATCGCGGTCGTCATCGGCGCGGCGACGAGTTTCACCGGCGCCTATGTCAGCTATTTCCTCGACGGCGCCACCGGCGGCATCATCGTCGTGTTGCAGACGCTGATCTTTCTCGCCGCCTTCTTCTTCGCTCCCAAGCATGGAATGCTGGCAGCCCGCCGCCGCTCGGCGAGAGCCTTGGAGGCCAGCCTGTGAGCATCCTCGATACACTGCTTGCCCCCTTCCAGTTCGGCTTCATGGTCAATGCGCTGATTGCTTCGGTGCTGGTCGCCGTGCCGACGGCGCTGCTCTCCTGCTTTCTCGTTCTCAAGGGCTGGTCGCTGATGGGCGACGCCATCAGCCACGCCGTCTTTCCCGGCGTGGTCATCGCTTACATCCTCGGATTCCCGTATTCGATCGGCGCCTTCGCCGCCGGGATGGTCTGCGCTCTCGCCACCGGCTTCCTCAAGGACAACAGCCGCATCAAGCAGGACACGGTCATGGGCATCGTCTTCTCCGGCATGTTCGGCTTCGGCCTGGTGCTCTACGTGAAAATTCAGTCCGACGTGCATCTCGACCACATATTGTTCGGCGACGTTCTGGGCATCGGCCTGCGCGACATCGTCGAAACGGGGCTCATTGCTGCGATCACGGCCGGCATCATCGGCATCAAGTGGCGCGACTTCCTGCTGCACGCCTTCGACCCGGCTCAGGCGCGCGCGGTCGGTCTTCGGGTCAACCTGCTCCATTACGGCCTGCTTTGCCTGATCTCGCTCACCATCGTCGGCGCGCTTAAGGCGGTCGGCATCATCATGGCCATCGCCATGCTGATCGCGCCGGGCGCCATCGCCTTCCTGCTCACAAGGCAGTTCAGCGCCATGCTGATCCTGTCGGTGGCGATTGCGGTCGCCGCGTCGTTCCTAGGCGTCTATCTGTCCTTCTTCATCGACAGCGCACCGGCGCCGACCATCGTTCTCATGCTGTCTGCCGCCTTCATTGCCGCCTTCGTCGTCACCACACTCAAGGCGGGCCGAATGGAGCTCGGTGAGGAGGGCTAGAAACTGGCGGTCATTCCTTGGTTTGACGAGAGCGACGCTGTTTCTGGATCGGCTTCACGTAGATCTCCAGTCTGTGGCTGATGATCGTGAATCCGTGCTGTCGAGCGATTTCCTCCTGGAGCCGCTCTATCTCCGCCGACTGGAACTCGATGACATCTCCGGTCTCGATGTTGATGAGATGATCGTGATGCTCGCGGGGGACGGTTTCGTATCTGGCGCGCCGATCGCCAAAGGTGTGCCGCTCCAGAATGCCCTTTTCGCGCAGAAGGCTGACGGTGCGATAGACAGTGGCGAGCGCGATCGTCGGCTCGATGGCGACAACACGGCGATGGAGTTCCACCACATCCGGATGGTCGCTGGATTCGGATAGAACGCGCATGATGACGCGGCGCGGACCGGTGATGCGCAGTCCGAGTTCCCTGCAAAGCGCGGCGATGGTCTGTTCTGAGGACATGTCACGATCCGCCAATATCGACAGCCATGTCGCGAAGTCGGAACATGCCTGCGGATTTGTTCGAAGGTGCTATCCCAGATGCGTCGCAATTGCAAAAGGACATCGGACTGGGTTCGCTGTCAGGCGGTCAGACACTGACACAAGATATCCAGATCCGATCGCAAGAAGCGAGGAAGGAGCCGGATAGGACGCCGGCTAGCTGCGTCCGAGCCCGATCAAATGGTCGATCACCGGCTGCAGCCGTTCGGTCGTGATCGGCTTGACGACCACCGCATCGACGACGCTCGACAGGCCGAGGCTCTCCGGCGTGCCGCTTTTGGTCGAGAGCAGGATCACCGAGGGACGCGATCTGCCCGAGATGCGCCGCAGCGCGTCGATACGCGACATCAGTGCGTCGCAGTCCTTGTTGTCGGCTCCGCCATCGAGGACGACCGCTCCGGGAATCAGCGAGCGCAGCGTCGTTGCCGCCGTTTCGGGCGATTCCGAGATCGGTTTGAGCCCGGACCGTTCGACGATTTTCGAAACCACCACCCGGTTGACCGGCGATTTTCCGACGACGAGCACGCGGGTGAAGTCGGTGAGCATTTCGGGGTCCACATTCCGGCTCATCAAACTCAACTGGTTCACAGTGCGATTCAAGGTGCGCATGAGCAGGGCGGGCACTCGCTAGTTTCAATGCAGGGTTGTACCTTGGAAACAATTGCCGTGAGATCGCTGCCTATGTCAAGCTGAAATGGCCGGCGTCGAGAACATCGCAAGAAAGGTTAGAATTTAAAGCAAGTTCTTTTCTGGCCGTGCATGCAAACTGGTTGTGCAAGTGCAAATCACCTGCGCAGAGAACTGCGCAGGTGATGCCGCCTCCGCCAGCAGGGATTTCGATCAGCCGACGCTCCGCTGCGTGACGATGACCGGGATCAGCAGGTCGCCCCAGTTGCCGTCGCCGCCATGGTGTCGTGCCGAGCGCACCAGTTCCACCGACACACCGGCCTCGACCGCCTTCATCACCGACTGGTTGAGCCTGTGCAGGTCGTTGGCCAGCATGCGGATGGTCGCCTGCTGGTCGACGGTCATCGTGGTGGCCTGTTCTTCGGCCCGTTCCTTGACGCGGCTTATCGATGCCATTGGTCTTCTCCTTGCGTATTTTTTACCCTTTTGGGGCGTTGCCTCTATTTTGTTGCGTTCGTGCTATTCCGCCGCCGGTTTGAACTGGGCGTGCTCGGTCGATTCATGCATGGCCGTCGTCGAAGACCGGCCACCGGTGATCGCCATCGACACGGCGTCGAAATAGCCGGTGCCGACTTCGCGCTGGTGCTTGGTCGCGGTGTAGCCGTGGGCTTCCGCCGCGAATTCAGCCTCCTGCAGTTCGGAATAAGCCGCCATCTGACGTGCCTTGTAGCCGCGGGCGAGTTCGAACATGCCGAAATTGAGCTGGTGAAAACCGGCCAGCGTGATGAACTGGAACTTGTAGCCCATGGCGCCGAGTTCCTTCTGGAACCTGGCGATGGTGGCATCGTCGAGGTTCTTCTTCCAGTTGAACGACGGCGAGCAATTATAGGCGAGAAGCTTGCCGGGATGGTGCCTGTGCACGCCCTCGGCGAACTTTTTGGCCTGCGCCAGATCGGGCTTGGAGGTTTCGCACCAGATCAGGTCGGCGTGGGGCGCGTAGGCGACGGCCCGTGCGATGCAGGGCTCGATGCCATTCCTGACTTGATAGAAGCCCTCCACCGTACGGCCGGCGCCATAGTCTACGAAGGGCTGGTCGCGCTCGTCGATGTCGGAGGTGAGCAGCTTTGCCGCTTCCGCGTCGGTGCGCGCGACGACCAGCGTCGGCGTGCCCATGACGTCGGCGGCAAGCCGCGCGGCGTTGAGGTTGCGGATGTGTGCGGCGGTCGGGATCAGCACCTTGCCGCCGAGATGGCCGCACTTCTTCTCCGACGCCAGTTGGTCCTCGTAGTGGACGCCGGCGGCACCCGCCTCGATGAAGGCCTTCATGATCTCGAAGGCGTTGAGCGGTCCGCCGAAGCCGGCTTCCGCATCGGCGACAACGGGCGCGAACCAGGTGTCGACCGAAAGCCCCTTGCCTTCGGAGGTCTCGATCTGGTCGGCGCGCTGCAGGGTGCGGTTGATGCGCTTGACCAGTTCGGGCGCCGCATTGGCGGGATAAAGCGACTGGTCCGGATACATGGCGGATGCGGTGTTGGCGTCGGCCGCGACCTGCCATCCGGACAGGTAGATCGCCTTCAGCCCGGCCCGGACCTGCTGCATCGCCTGGTTGCCCGACATGGCGCCGAGCGCGTTGACGAAATCCTCTTCGTGGATGAGCTTCCAGAGCCGGTTGGCGCCCATTTCGGCGAGGCTCTGCCGGATCTGGACCGAACCGCGCAGCCGCTTCACATCGTCCGGCGAGTAGGGCCGCTCGATGCCGTCGAAGCGGCCTTCCGGCGCAGAAGGGACGAAGTTGTAAAAATCAGTCATTGGTCGCTCCGTCAGATCGTTGTTGGGATAGAAACGCCGCCTCATGAAAAGTTCTGCGCCGTTTTGGTATGACAGCATTTACATTTTGGCGCGGGCCAGGCGAGGAAAACCAGAAGATTGGCTGGAAAATAGGGGAAAACCTGTGTTGCGTTTGACAGTCAGGCGCTGTAAATTTGTTACGATTGTAAGGCCGGCATGGCAGCGCCGCGCGGGAGTCATGTAAATTCTGTCAAGGACAGCCGAGTGGCCGATCAAAAAATCTTCGCCGGGCCGCGCATCCGCCGCATCCGCAGCGCCAAGGGCCTGACCCAGACGGCGATGGCCGAAGGGCTCGGCATCTCGCCGTCCTACCTCAATCTCATCGAGCGCAACCAGCGGCCGCTGACGGTCCAGCTGATCCTCAAGCTGGCATCTGTCTACAAGGTCGACCCGCATGAATTGCAGGGGGAGGCGAGGGGGTCGGTCACCGCCCTGAAGGAAGTGTTTTCCGATCCGCTGCTGGTCGGCGAATTGCCTGGCGACCAGGAGCTGATCGAGCTTGCCGAGGCGGCGCCCAACGCTTCCGCCGCGGTGATAAAACTGTTTCGCGCTTATCGCGAGCAGGCCGAGCGCCTTTCCGACCTCAACGAACTCCTGGCGCGTGAGGGCAAAGCGACGGCGCTGTCCGGCGCCCGCTTGCCGATCGACGAGGTGCACGAGATTTTCGAGCGCCGTCCGAACCATTTTGCCGCGCTGGAAGAGGAGGCCGAGGCATTCATTTCGGTGCTCGATCCCGGCGACGACCTGCTCGGTGCGCTGAAGGCCTGGCTGAAGCGCGAATACGGCATCGTCGTCAAGGTGCTGCCGGTCGCCACCATGCCGAACTGGCGCCGCCGCTACGACCGCCATTCGCAGCGTCTGTTCCTGTCCGAGCGCCTGTCGCCGTTCGATCAGTTGCGCGAGGTGGCGATGGAGGCCTGCCTGATCCGCATGACGGTCGCCGTGGCAAGCGAGATCCAGGCGCTGAAGCTGACCACGGATGAAGCCCGCCGGCTCGCCCGCTTCGAGCTTGGCCGCTACGCTGCCCACGCGCTGATGATGCCCTATCAATCCTTTCACGCAGCCGCCACACGCGCGCGTTACGACATCGACGTGCTGCGCTCGCGCTTCGGCGTCTCCTTCGAGCAGGCGGCGAACCGGTTGACCACGCTGCAGCGGCCGGGCACGCCGGGCGTGCCCTTCTTCATGCTCGAGGTCGACAATGCCGGCAACCGCTTCCGCAAGGCTGGCAGCCAGGGTTTTCCGCAGAGCCGCTTCGGCGGCGGCTGTCCAAAGCTTCCCGTGCATGCCGCCTTTACCCAGCCCGCCCAGATCTTCGTCGAGGCGGTGGAAATGCCGGACGGCGCCGAATTCCTCTGCGTTGCCCGCACGCTCGAGGGGCCACAAGGCTCGTTTGCGGAGCGCCCGCGCCGTACCGCGCTTCTGCTCGGCTGCGACATCGGCTTTCGTGATGAGATCGTCTATGGCGCAGCACTGCCGGGGCCGGCTGCCGCTGCGGCCGGAAAAGCCGGACAGGGCACAAATCCGGCCACGCCGGTTGGCCCGGCCTGCCGGCTGTGCGAACGCATCGGCTGCCTCGCCCGCGCCGAGCCGCCGGTGACACGCCCGCTCGGCCTCGACGAAATGGTGACCGGATTAAGCGCCTTCGATTTTCAGTAGACGGGCACAGCGTTTCCATCAAATTGCGCCGCGGCGCATTGTTCTATCGCCCACCGCTGCCTATCAGAACGTCCATCTCAATCGTCAGCGGCTCTCCAACGCTCGGCGAAGCCAGCCCGCGCCAGACTTCCTCGCGCACTGTGACCTGCATGTCTGGAGCAAGCTGGACATACTCCTGACCGCTCAATGTTGCTCCTTTGGTGATTCCGCTGAAATAATCGTCGAAAGATGAGAATTTGATGGGCCGAGTTTCAAGCTGGACATAAATCTCTTGAAACCCGGCGCGGTGGAGCAAGGAATGCAAGCATGTCGCGTCAGGGATGGAGAAGAAGCGATTTAGCTTTTCAGCTTTTTCAGGGGCGCAACGGGCGATTACCGCGCCTATTCTGGCGAACAGCGAGCGCTCCGGCGTCGTCGTCACGCTAACTGCAGTCCAGCCGTTGGGGCGCAGAACCCGACGAAACTCCGAAAGCGCTCCAAGCGGGTCTGAGAAGAACATGAGCCCAAGCTGACAGATCACCGCATCGAACCGACAATCCTCGTAAAGGAGCGCGTGAGCGTCAAACGTTGCGAGGGTGATTGGCTGGTTCTTCAAATTGCGTTTGGCAGTTTCGAGCATGGCCGGCGAGATATCGCCGGCAATCACAGAGCCGGATGGGCCTACCACGATCGCTGCAGCTTGCGCTGCTGCTCCTGTACCCGTCGCGACATCGAGCACCCGATGGGCAGGCGCGATTTGCGCTGCCTTCAGCAAGGATGGAATGAACGAGTTCGTTGCGCGGGCGAACAGCTCGTCATAGCCAATCGCCGCTGTCTTGTAGAATGGCTCATCCATAAGGTCGCCCCAAAATACAATTCACGTCGTCACAGGACGTCTCTTGTCGTGCAGCAGCCGTCCAGCCACGCATCGTAAACTATCCCTGCCAGCTCCGCACGACCGTCTTGCCTCGTCTGTGCGCTCGTCGGTGCGCCAAACGGAACACGGTGCTGGATCACGCCCGATCTTCGTCTTTGCGTTACGCGATGTATGCACGTTTCTGTCGTTTGCTATGCATCGTGTTGCCTCGAAATCGCCGACAGTCGCAATCATGACCGATATATCATCATCACCGTTAGCCGTTTCGCCTGTCGTCTCGCCGCGTGACGAGCGTGTCGGCTTCCTGCTGATTTTCCTGTCGGCGCTGATGTGGAGTTTCGGTGGCGCCATCGCCCGTTTCATCGACGCCGGAGACAGCTGGACGGTGGTGTTCTGGCGCTCGGTCTGGGCCGCCGCCTTCCTCTTCTGCTTCATGGTCTGGCGCGACGGCTGGCACGGCACGGTGAGGTTGTTCCGCGGCATGGGCCTGCCCGGCCTTGCCGTGGCGTTCTGCTTCGCCACCGCATCGACCTCATTCGTCGTGGCGCTTGCCTACACCACTGTCGCCAACATCCTTTTGATGCAGGCTGGCGTGCCGCTCCTGGCGGCGCTGTTTGCCTGGGTGCTGTTTCGCGAACGGGTGGCCTTGGCGACCTGGGTGGCGATTGCCGCCGTCATTGCCGGCGTTGCCATCATGGTATCGGAATCGCTCGATGGCGCGGTGTCGCCCATTGGTGACGGCCTGGCGCTGCTTATCGCCGTGATGTTTTCGATCGCCACGGTCATCACGCGACGCTTTGCCCATGTGCGCATGACGCCGGCGACCTGCCTCGGCACGATGATTGCCGCCGCATTCGCCGCGTCGCAGGCATCGCAATTCGGCGTTTCCAGCAGCGACATGGGCTTCCTGTTTGCATTCGGCGTGGTCAATCTCGGTCTCGGCCTTGCCTTTTTCGCCACCGGCGCCCGGCTGGTTCCGGCTGCTGTCGCAGCACTGCTCGGCACGTTCGAGCCGATCCTCGGCCCGATCTGGGTCTGGCTCATCCATTCCGAGGTGCCGTCCGGACGCACCATCCTTGGCGGAACGGTCGTGGTCACGGCGCTGCTCGTCCATATCGGGCTCGAATTCAAGCGTCAGACGCGGCCGGTGCGGCCGGGTGTCACCGGTATGCCGTCGCCTAATTGATGCAGCGCACGCGCCAAAGCGAGATGAGCCATTGACAATGGCGCAGCCGCGCGGGCAGGCTGTCAATACGGCAACAACAAGACAGGCTCATCTTGCCAAGTCTCCCCTCCGGCCCGACCGAGACCGGACAACATCGTCGTATCCCTGCCCGCGCCGTGGCGAGAGCCTTTGACGGCGCCGGAATGCCACCTGGATCACGAGAAAGGAACCGGGGGATCGGCCGTTGCGCATCGAACCGCTGTCGTGTTGGCGGTTCGCGCTTGTCGCTTGTCGGAAAGCCCAATAATCTGAAGCAAACGCCCAGCCGCGCAGCCCCGCGACGAGCTGGCGATGGAACACTCATCAAAGGAGAGACGCATGATCCGCAAAGCATTCTGGCTTTCGGCGACCTCGGCATTTCTGGCGCTTTTCCCCCTCGGCGCTCATGCCCAGGAGCGCGTCGTCAACGTCTATAACTGGTCGGATTACATCGACAGCTCGATCATCGACGACTTCACCAAGGAAACGGGCATCAAGGTCACCTACGACACCTTCGATTCCAACGAGCTGCTTGAGACGAAACTGCTTGCCGGCGGCAGCGGCTACGACGTTGTCGTACCGACCGCCAATTTCCTCGCACGCCAGATCCAGGCAGGGGTGTTCCAGAAGCTCGACAAGTCGAAGCTGCCCAACATTTCCAACATGTGGGACGTCGTTTCGGAGCGCACGACCAAGTACGATCCCGGCAACGAATATTCGATCAACTACATGTGGGGCACGGTCGGCCTCGGCTATAACGTCAAGAAAGTGCAGGAAGCGCTCGGCACCGACAAGATCGACAGCTGGGACGTGTTCTTCAACCCGGAAAAGCTGGCCAAGCTGAAGGATTGCGGCGTCTTTGTCCTCGATTCTCCGAGCGACATCCTGCCGAACGTCTTCAAATATCTGGGCATCGATCCCGAGACCACATCGCCGGACGATTTCGCCAAGGCCGAAGAAGTGATGCTGAAGGTCAGGCCTTACATCCGCAAGTTCCACTCGTCTGAATATATCAACGCGCTGGCCAATGGCGACATCTGCCTGGCCGTTGGCTGGTCGGGCGACGTGTTCCAGGCGCGCGACCGTGCGACGGAAGCAAACCAGGGCGTTGAGATCGCCTATTCCGTGCCGAAGGAAGGCGCCGAAATGTGGTTCGACCAGATGGCGATCCCGGCCGACGCGCCGCATGTCGCCGAAGCTCATGAATTCCTGAACTACATGATGAAGCCGGAAGTCATCGCCAAGGCGAGCAATTTCGTCTTCTACGCCAATGGCAACAAGGCGTCGCAGCAATTCATCGACAAGGAGATACTCGAGGATCCGGCGATCTACCCGGACGAGGCGACGCTGGCGAAACTGTTCACCATCACCCCCTATGATTCCAAGACCCAGCGCGTCGTCACCCGCACCTGGACCAGGATCGTCACCGGGCAGTAAGCGACAATCAGCGACCCCGGCAGGTGCTGCCGGGGTCAAGTCTTCTGGGGATAGAACGCGAGCACGGAGTGGGACATGAAATCGCTTGGCAGCATCCGCAGGGATTTCGCGCCATGGAACGATCCGAACGCCAAGCCGTACATCCAGTTCGACAAGGTCACCAAGAAGTTCGGTGACTTCACTGCCGTCAACAATTTGTCGCTGACCATATTCGAGCGCGAGTTCTTTGCCCTGCTCGGCGCATCCGGCTGCGGAAAGTCGACGCTTCTGCGGATGCTCGCCGGTTTCGAGGAGCCGACCGCCGGCCGCATCCTGCTCGACGGCCAGGATCTGCGCGGCATCCCGCCATACCGGCGGCCGGTCAACATGATGTTCCAGTCCTATGCGCTGTTCCCGCATATGACGGTCGAGAACAACATTGCCTTCGGCCTCAAGCAGGACGGCATGCCGAAGCCCGAGATCGCGGCGCGCGTTGGAGAGATGCTGAAGCTGGTCAAGCTCGAGCAGTTCGCCAAGCGCAAGCCGCACCAATTGTCCGGCGGCCAGCGCCAGCGCGTCGCGCTTGCCCGCTCGGTCGCCAAGCGGCCGAAGGTGCTGCTGCTCGACGAGCCGTTGGGCGCGCTGGACAAGAAGTTGCGCGAGGAAACCCAGTTCGAGCTGATGGATCTGCAGCAGTCACTCGGCCTCACCTTCGTTGTCGTCACCCACGACCAGGAAGAGGCGATGACCATGGCCGACCGCATCGCCATCATCGACAAAGGCGAGGTGATGCAGGTGGCGACGCCGGCGGAAGTCTACGAGGCGCCGGGCTCCCGTTTCGTCGCCGGCTTTGTCGGCAACGTCAATATGTTCGAAGGCAAGATTGCGCATGGCGAGGCGGGTGCGGCAAGCATCGATGCCGGCAACGGCATCACCATCCGCACCGAGCATGCCGGCGATGCCGCAACTGGCGCGGCCGTCGCCTTCGCGATCAGGCCGGAGAAGATCAGGATATCGTCGACGAGACCGGCCGGCGCCGTCAACGCCATCGAGGGCGAGGTCTACGATATCGCCTATCTCGGCGACATGACCGTCTATCACGTCAGGCTGGACGACGGCCAGGTGGTGCGAGCGAGCACGATGAACGCGGCCCGCATCACCGAGGATCCGCTGAGCTGGAACGACCGTGCCTGGGTGTCGTTCCGGCCGGATGCCGGCGTCGTGCTGACGCGATAGGGGCGGCCATGTCGAATGCCGCTGTCACCGCTGCAACAAGCTCTCGAGCCACCGCTGCGGACAAATCCGCCCTGGCCAGGCTGGGAGAGGCCTTCGTTGGCCGTCTTGTCATCCTCATCCCGTATCTATGGCTGGTCTTTTTCTTCCTTGTTCCGTTCGTCATCGTCTTCAAGATCTCGCTGTCGCAGACCGCGATCGCCATACCGCCCTACACGCCGGTGCTCGGCTTCGGCGACGGCCTTGCCGGTTTCTTCGCCCAGCTGAATGAGCTCAGCATCGACAACTACACATGGCTGACGCAGGACGCGCTCTACGTCAACGCCTATGTGACCAGCGTCATCGTCGCCGCCATCTCGACGGTGCTGACATTGCTTGTCGGCTACCCGATCGCCTACGGCATGGCGCGCGCCCCGGCGATGCTGCGCCCGACTTTGCTGATGCTGGTGATCCTGCCGTTCTGGACCTCGTTCCTGATCCGGGTCTACGCCTGGATCGGCATCCTCAAGCCTGAGGGGCTGCTCAACCAACTGCTGCTCGCCACCGGCGTTATCAGCCAGCCGCTGATCATCCTCAACACCTATACGGCGATCTTCATCGGCATCGTCTATTCCTACCTGCCGTTCATGGTGCTGCCGCTCTATTCGTCGCTGGAAAAGATGGATTATTCGCTGATCGAGGCAGCCAAGGATCTCGGCTGCCCACCGACCAGCGCCTTCTGGAAGATCACCTTTCCGCTGTCGCTACCCGGCGTCATCGCCGGCTGCCTGCTGGTGTTCATCCCCGCCGTCGGCGAATTCGTCATTCCCGACCTGCTCGGCGGCTCACAGACGCTGATGATCGGCAAGACGCTGTGGAACGAGTTCTTCGCCAATCGTGACTGGCCGGTGTCTTCGGCCGTCGCCGTCATCCTGCTGTTGCTGCTGATCGTGCCGATCATGCTCTTCCAGCGGGCCCAGGCCCGCGCCCAGGAGCAGGACAGATGAACCCGACCTGGAGCCGCTTCAACATCACTTCGATCGTGCTCGGCTTTGCCTTTCTTTACCTGCCGATCGTCCTGCTCGTCGTCTTCTCTTTCAACGAATCGAAACTGGTCACCGTCTGGGGCGGCTTCTCGACCAAATGGTACGTCTCGCTGTTCCACAACCAGGGTCTCATGGACGCCACCTGGGTAACGGCCCGTGTCGCCGTCATCTCGGCCACCGTGGCGACCGTGCTCGGCACGCTGGCGGCTCTCACCTTGACGCGCTACACGCGCTTCAAGGGCCGGACGCTGTTTTCCGGCATGGTCTTTGCGCCGCTGGTCATGCCGGAAGTCATTACCGGCCTGTCGCTGCTGCTGCTCTTCGTCGCCGTCGGTCTCGACCGCGGTTTTGTCACCGTCACGCTTGCCCACATCACCCTGACCATGTGCTTCGTCGCCGTCGTCGTGCAGTCGCGCCTGATCACGTTCGACCGCTCGCTCGAAGAAGCCGCGATGGATCTTGGCGCGCCGCCGGTGAAGACCTTCTTCCAGATCACGCTGCCGGTCATCATGCCGGCGATCGTGTCCGGCTGGATGCTGGCGTTCACACTGTCGCTCGACGATCTGGTCATCGCCAGCTTCACCTCAGGGCCTGGCGCCACCACGCTGCCGATGAAGATCTACAGCCAGGTTCGTCTCGGCGTGACGCCGGAGATCAACGCCGCCTGCACAATCCTGATCGCGGTTGTGGCGGTTGGCGTCATCATCGCTTCGCTCGCCAACAAGCGGCGCGAGGTCCAGCGCCAGCGCGACGAGCAGGCCGCTCAGCGTGGGTGACGAAAGGGGCGGCAGCAGCAAAAGCCGGCAGGAAGCACTTCTGACGACGACCGCAGCAGCTTCGTTGCTTACTCGCCGGATACCCCGCGGCTTATCGGCGAAATGAACGGCGTGCTCCACGTTCCGCCGATGAAGAACGAAGACTGGTTGGGACCTTGGCTATTTGTCTGCGTGGCTGGCTGGTCCGCCTGAATGATGCCGCCGGACAGCGCCAGTCCGCGCCCGGCATAGGAGGCGATACCGGAAAGCCAGATCTTGTACTTCGCCGAATTCGCTTCGGCCTTGTCGATCTTCGCCACACCGTTCGAAATGCTCGCCTTGAGTTCGGCCCCGTCGATCGGCAGTGTTCCGTCGGAGACATCGTCGAGCGCGAAGAACCCGCCCTGTTCGTTGTGTTTGAGAAACGCCGGCAGGTTGAACCGGCTCAACGCGCCTTGGCCGAATTTCGCCGAAACCGAGCCGTCGGCATTTTCGAAAATGGAATCCCAGGTTCTGCCCGGCCCCTTGAGGATGACGGAAACGGTTCCCGTGCCAATCGGCACCAGTCGCGTCATTCCGGCTGCGGTGCCAAAAGCGCCGCCGTCGATGTCGGAGGCGAGCAGCCTGATCTCGACCTGCGTGCCTTCCGGCTTGCGGTCAAAACGAAGGCTGCTCTGGATGTTGCCGCCAAAGGCCGATGCATCGGAAATATCGAAGACGGCAAGACCGTTCTTGACCTGGGCAGCCGCGGCGACGTCGGCAAGCTGGATGGCGCCTGCGGTGGCCTGCGCTGCCGACAGTCTGAGATCGAGATCGATGCGGTCGGCGACGCTTATGTCGATTTCGCCGGGGCCAGCGCCGTTCGCGGGCGCCAGGGGTGCGAAGGCGGAGAGAAACGACCGCAGGTCGAGCGTCTCGAAGGCGAGCGTACCGGCGATCACCGGCCGCGCCTCGCCAAAGGAGAAATCCAGCGCACCCATTCCCGGATTGTCGTCCAGGGCGATCTCGGTGTTTTCGAATTTAATGCGGCCGGAGGTCGCCGTGAGCTTGCTGGAAACGGAAACCGAGCCAATTGCTGCGCCCGGCGCGATGCCGGCCCGCGACCATTCGAGCGCGCGCCTGAGCGAGGGTGCGGCAAATTTTGCCTGGCCGTCGAAATAGGCGTTCTCGGACATGCTGGCCACGCCGTCGAACGAAAAACTGGCAGGGGCCGCCTTGAAGGAAAGCGTCATCGGCGCCGCACCTCCGCCAAACAGCACCAGCGGGTTTGACGATGCGGCATCCACGGCGACGCTTTCGCCGCGCCAGATCCCGGTCGCCGACAGCGTCGCATTGCTGTTCATTGCGGCCCAGTTCGCCTGGCCGCTCAGGCTGCTCAGTATCTCAGCGTCCTTGCCATCGACGGAAGTCACCACGCGGCCGTTCCTGAACTCCACGGTGCCGAACGGATCAGCCGGCAGCTTGCTGAGGTCCGGCTTGGCTGGATTGGCGCTGACAACGGCGCGAGCGACGTCGATGGAACGGGTGATGCGCCCGCCCGAAGGCAGGGCGGGCAGGAAAAATCCATGTGCTGCGCGTTGAACCCTGATCGTCGGCCGGATCAGCCGCGCCGTCGAGAACACCACATTGCCACGCAACGCCGCCATGGCGGAGAGATTGACCTCGACCCGTTCAGCCTCGATCACCGGCGGCGCGTCGGTCTCTGTCCATTGCGAAAGCGTCACGTCGGCCAGGATGGCACGGAAATTCGGCCAGACCTCGATCCGTGGCGCGCCGTCGATGGTGACCCTGAAACCGCTCCACGCACTCATTTCCCAGGCGATGCGGTCGCGCACGATACGGGTCGAGGCGACGAGCGGCAGGGCGGCAACGGCCAGCGCGATGACGATCACGGCAACGCCGATCGCCCATATTCCGCGCCGGATCAAAGGTGATGGCATGTCGCCCCGTATGCTTCCGTTCCGACAAAAAATCGCCCGACGGGTGTAACCCCAGTCGTTTACCTACGACTTAGGGCTGACGCATTTCAAGTCTTTATAGCCCAGCGATGGCATTTGCGCACATCCGCGTCGCTCGGCCGAACAAAATCTTGCTCTGCTGCGCTGCGATATGCATAAGCGATGCCAATGCATGTCGCCAAAATGCGCAACGTTTTCGGATAACGACATGATAATAACAAAGTCTAAAGCGCGTCGCTTGAATCTCTTCAAGCGTAACGTGCTTTAAGGAGGAACGATCATGGCTGGCGACGCCCCGCTCTGGACACCGACCAGAGACCAGATCGACGCGGCGCCGATGACCGCCTTCATGCAGGCCGCGGCGGCCGCAACCGGCAAGGTTTTTTCCTCCTACGCCGATCTTCATCGTTGGTCGATCGACGATCGCGAGGCGTTCTGGAGCCTGATCTGGGAGTTTTGCGGGATCGTCGGCGACAAGGGCGCCAATGGGGGCGCCGGCGACGGGATCAGTGGCGGCGAGCGCGTGCTCGTCGATGGCGAGAAGATGCCCGGCGCCGCCTTCTTTCCCGACGCCAAGCTTAACTTCGCCGAGAACCTGTTGAAAAAAACCGGGCTCGGTGACGCCATCGTCTTTCGCGGCGAGGACAAGGTCGAGCGCCGGCTCTCCTGGAACGAGCTGCATGCGCTGACCTCGCAACTGCAGCAGCTTTTCCTGTCGCTCGGGGTGAAAAAGGGCGACCGCATCGCCGCCATGACGCCCAACATGCCGGAGACGGTCGCGGCAATGCTGGCGACAGCCTCGATCGGGGCCGTGTGGTCGTCCTGCTCTCCCGATTTCGGCGAGCAGGGCGTTCTGGACCGGTTCGGTCAGATCGAGCCTGTCGTCTTCATCGCGCCCGACGGTTACTGGTACAATGGCAAGGCGATCGAGGTTGCCGACAAGATCGCGGCCGTTGCGGCAAAGCTCGTCACCGTCCGCAAGATCCTGATCGTCGACTATCTCGGCACGTCGACCGACGTGGCGGCGACCATCGAGAAGGCGACTGCGCTGGACGAGGCGCTCTCATCCTTCGCTGCCAAGTCGGTCACCTTCGAACGGTTGCCGTTCGCGCAGCCGCTCTACATCCTGTTTTCTTCCGGAACGACCGGCATCCCCAAATGCATTGTCCATTCGGCCGGCGGAACGCTGATCCAGCATGTCAAGGAAGAACGGCTCCACGCCGGCCTGCTCGACGGCGACCGCTTCTTTTATTTCACCACCTGCGGCTGGATGATGTGGAACTGGCTGGTCTCCGGCCTGGCGTCGGGCGCAACCCTTCTGCTTTATGACGGGTCGCCCTTTTACCCTGACGGCAACGTGCTGTTCGACTTCGCCGACGCAGAGAAGATGACCTATTTCGGCACCTCGGCCAAATTCATCGATTCCGCGCGCAAGGCCGGCCTCAGGCCGATCAACACGCACGATCTTTCCAGCGTGCGCACGATCTCCTCCACCGGCTCGCCACTGTCGCCGGAAGATTTCCGCTTCGTCTATGACGGCATCAAGAAAGACGTGCATCTCGCCTCCATCTCTGGCGGAACCGACATCGTCTCCTGCTTCGTGCTCGGCGTGCCGACCCAACCGGTATGGATCGGAGAGATCCAGGGACCCGGCCTCGGCCTCGCCGTCGATGTCTGGGACGACGACGGCCAGCCGCTCAGGCAGGAAAAGGGTGAGCTCGTCTGCACCAAGGCGTTCCCGGCGATGCCGATCGGCTTCTGGAACGATCCCGAAGGCAAGAAATACCACGCCGCCTATTTCGAGCGCTTCGACAATGTCTGGTGCCATGGCGACTTCGCCGAATGGACCGCCCATGGCGGCCTGATCATCCACGGCCGTTCCGACGCGACGCTCAACCCGGGCGGTGTGCGGATCGGCACGGCGGAAATCTACAACCAAGTCGAGCAAATGCCGGAAATCCTGGAAGCGCTGTGCATCGGCCAGGATTTCGACAATGATGTGCGGGTCGTGCTGTTCGTGCGGCTGGCGGCCGGCGTTGAACTCGACGCCGAACTGGAAAAAGGCATCCGGGCGAAAATCCGAAGCGGCGCGAGCCCGCGCCACGTGCCGGCTAAAATCGTCGCCGTCGCCGACATTCCACGCACCAAATCGGGCAAGATCACCGAGCTTGCGGTGCGCGACGTGGTGCATGGCCGCGCCGTCAAGAACAAGGAGGCGCTGGCCAATCCCGAAGCGCTCGAGCTGTTCCGCGACCTGCCGCAGCTGGCCGATTAGTTTCTCGAGGTCCAGGACATGCGATCCGTCACGCGTTCAAACGGAGCCGAGCATGGTTAACGAAATATCTCGCTCGAATTTACCTAGATTTCATGAGTGGTACACATCGGTAAATTTTTCGCGGTGCCGGTAAGGTTTTGTTAAGGGCCGACATCGATAGTCGTGCGTAACTTGAGGGAGAAATCCCGTTCCTCTAAATCCCAAGAGGATCTGAATTCGCTCAAGCCCCCGATGTACAGCAATCGATCATTCAAGGCGTCCTGTTGGACGCCTTTCTTTTGTGTGCCGAGCATGAGCCAAAGTGGACACCGGTTTGGGAAAATCCGATGCTCAAACAAAGAGATAGCGCGGCGACACGGGCGACTGAAGATCCGCTGCCCTAATCCGCCAGCACGCGGGTCGACGGGAAGGCGACTTCGACCAGGGTGCCCTCGCCGGGTGTCGAGTTGATGGTGAACCGGGCCCGGTTCGCCTCGACCATGGCCTTGGTCAGCGGCAGCCCGAGACCGGTGCCGTCGCCGCGCCCGCGCTTAAGCGCGTTGAGCTGCTTGAACGGCTTGAGCGCCTGCTCGATCTCGGACTGGCTCATGCCGATTCCGGTGTCGCGCACGCGCATCACCACGTCGCCGGAGTTCTCGTAGGCTGTCGATACGATCACCTGGCCGCCGGCCTGCGTGTAGCGGATGGCATTCGACAGGATGTTCAGCGCGATCTGGCGCACGCTGCGCAGATCGGCCACCACTTCCGGCAGCCGGGAGGCGAAGCTGGAGCGGATGATGACGCGTTCGCGGTTGGCTTGCGGCTGCATCATCGCCACCGTCTCGGCCAGCGTGTCGTTGAGCGACACTGCCTCATAGGCCATCTCCTGCTGGCCGGCCTCGATTTTCGAAATATCGAGCAGATCGTTGACCAGGTCGAGCACATGGTTGCCCGATCGGTTGATGTCGCGCAGATAGTCGCGGTAGCGGTCATTGGCGACCGGTCCGAATTTCTCGTCGACCATCAGTTCGGAGAAGCCGATGATGGCGTTGAGCGGCGTGCGGATTTCGTGGCTGATGCGGGCGAGGAAGTCGGTCTTCTGCGAGGAAGCGCGCTCGGCCACGGCGCGCGCCTGGGTCAGATCCTCTTCGGCCCGCTTCCACTGGGTGATGTCGCGCACCACCGCGCAGAAACCGCTGTCGTTGGGCAGCCTGCCGATGGTCATGAACAGCGGAATGAAGCGCCCCTGCGCCTCGCGTCCGATCACCTCGCGGCCGTCGTTGAGCACGCTCGCCACGCCGGGCTCGGACAATCCGTCGAGATAGTCTCGCGCGGCGCGCTGGCTTTCGATCGCGAACAGCGAGACGAAGGGTTTTCCGGTCACCTCGTCGCTGTCGAAACCGAACAGCGCCTCCGCCGGTCGGCTGATCGAGCGGATCGTTCCGTCTCGGCCGATCAGCACGACGCCGTCGGTCGCGGTGTCGATGATGGTGCGCATCTCGGCAATGCGCGCCTTGAGCTCCGAAGTGTCCGGCTGCGTCTGGTCGTCGGCGGCACCTGCTGCCTCGTCGTCGCCGGAACGGCGCACGACCAGCATCAGCGCCTTGCCGCCACGCCATGGCACCGAGCGCAAAATGGCCTCGATCGGGAACTCCTGACCGTCACGCGTCTTCAACCGCAGCGCGTGGTCGGTTCCATCGGAGGCGCTGCCGTCGTAAGGATCGGCAAACAGCGCGTCGAGGCCACCGGCATCCTCCAACTGGTCGAGCGTGTCATAGCCGGTCAGGCTGAGGAATTCCTCGTTCGCATAGTGAAGATCGTCGCCGGAATGGATCAGCAGCGGCACCGGCAGCTTGCCGAGGATCGAGATGTCCGGAGCCTTGTTGTCGTCCGCGGTCGAAAAAGCCGACGGCACGAACCCTTCGAGCTTGAGCGGCGGCACCGGCAGGCGCGGCCGCTCGACCGTCGCCGGCTCGACGTCGCCGGCATCGCCGATGCCATCGGTTGGCGAACCGGTTTCGCCGCCATCGGGTCGCGCCCAGTCCTCGCTGTCTTCTGCATCGCGGAAATCGGCGGCCGTCGTGCTGTCGGCGTCTTCGGCGATCGATCGACTGGCGGCATCGGTGGGCTCAGCGATCTCCTGCGCCGGTTTGTCCGGCTCGGAGACCGGCGCACCGTCGCCATCGTCGGCGACGTAGTCCCGGTCGGCATAGTCGAGCAGCGAGCCTGAGAGGTCGGACACGGTTGCTTGCGGCTGCTCACCGTCGAGCCTTGCGACATCCTTCTCGTCTTCGACATCGGTTTCGGTCGGTTCCGCCGCAGCCGGCTCTGCCGCAATTGCGGCAGCGGGCTGTTCGGTCGGGGGATTGTCCTTCTTGAGCCGCTCGCCGATCTCACGGAATGCACTGCGTTCCAGCGTCGACAGGCCTTTGTCGTTGGCCGGCTGCCTGTGCTCCGCCAACCGGATCACCTTGTCGGCTAAGCGCCGCTCCGGCTTCGGCACGATGGTCAGCGCCGGCACCTCGCCTTGGAACGGGTCGGTTTCGTCAGGCGTTTTGGCGACTTCCGGCTCGACGGCCACGGGGACGTCGGCATTGGCGACAAGCGCCATGCCGATCGCTTCCGGATCGACCACCGCATCGCCGGTGCGAGCAACGCCGAAACCGCGAAAGCCTTCGAAGGCACGGCTGCGGCCGTAGACGGGCAGCGCCGCCAGGTCGACGGGTATCTTGAAATCGGTGCCGGCGACCGGCCACAGCACCGAGCGGCCGGACCAGGTATCGCGTCGGTCGAGCAGGCCGGCGATGTCGCCGGTCGCATCGAGGTCGAAGGTGGCCGCGACGTCCCTGAAGCGCCGGCCGATCACATCGGCGGCAGGCTTGCCGACGAGTTCCGCGAATTCCGGCGACAGCGCACTGAATTTGCCCTCGGCGTCGGTGCGCCAGACGAAACGCAGGGGCGCCGCCGCGCGGTCGATCGAGGGGATGGCATTTTTGACCGGGGAGGCGGCCCTGACGGCATTTTGTGCGAAGCTTTCCGCCGAAGCATCCGCCTCGACAGGACCGGATGCATCCGGTCCCGGCTTTTGCGCCTCCTCCTCGCTGGCGCTGAAATACCAATGGTCATGCTGTTGAGGTATCCCGCCGGCCGCTTCCGGACCCTGCTCGGTTGAATCAGGCGCAGTTGAATGAGATCCGGTCGAATCGAGCCCAGTGGAATCGGGCCCGGTGGAATCGGGAACGTCATGCTCCGCCGACAGCGAAGTGTCTTCGTCGGCTGCCGCAACTGTCTGCACTGCCGCAGCCGTTTTCGCGACTGTTGCCGGCGGGTTGTCCTGTTGTGCTTTTGGCGGGACTGCGGCATCGGCCGCCGCCCCTGCGCTGAGCACGCCAGCAGGGGCTGCTTCGGAGTCCAGCTGGTTCTCGTCGATCACCACCAGCAGGTGCCGCTCGTCAGTCAGCCGGGCGAGGCCGGCCGGGTAGGAAGCGGTGCCGCCAGGAACGAGGCGTTTGACGACGCGACCGCTCTCGTTCGCAACATCGGCGACAAGTGCTGTCAGCGTTTCGGGCAGGATGCCGAGTGCCGAAAAACCATCGGAAGCGGCCTCTATGTTGCCGTTGGCATCGACGAAGGCGATGAAATGACCGTCTTCGGTAAAGCCGCTGATGGCCCGAGCGGCAAGCTCGGCGGCGCTGCGCGAGCCGGTCTGCGTCGCCGGCACCGCCAGCATGATGGCGTTTTCGCCGTCAGGCATTGTCACCGCGCTGGCCAGAAAGCCAACCGCGCGGCTGGTCAGCCCGGTTGCCAGCCGCACCGTGATGGCGCGGTCGCGGCCGATCTGTGGAAAACCGCTTGTCGCCATGATCTGGCGCCTCGCGATCGGCGGCAAGCCGGCCGAGGCGCCGATGATCGCCTCGATGTCGGGGTAGCCGAACACCGCTGCCCCTGGTCCGTTGGCCCAGATCACCTGTTCGAGGTCTGCCGACAAAAGGGCGATCGCGTCGCCGACGGCAAAGCGCTGGCGGACCGCGTCGAGCACGGCGACGTCGAGGAAGGAGTAGTTTTCAGACGGCATGCGCTTTGGGAACCCTTACGAGGCGGGCAGTTTGCAGTTAACGCTTTGTTAATAAAAGCCGACGGCGCGAAGGTCCACAAGCCATAGCGTGCAACCGCCGGAATCTCTGGGCGCGTGGTTAACGCTGGGAGAGAAAATTTATGGTGCGCTGCAACAAAGATATTGCAATGCACAAGATTTGCCTTTATATTGCCGTCATACATGAACGAGACGGCTTTCCTATCGAAGCCGCTGCCACTGCAAAGGATGGAAAATTGTCCAGGACCAAGACCGCTGATACTATCGAGAGCGTTGAATTCCCGAGCTTCGACGCTTCCAAGGCCACCGACCAGATCCGTGCTTTCGCCGAAAAGGGCGTCGAGCAGTCGAAAGAGGCCTATGCCAAGCTGAAGACCGGCGCCGAAGACACCCAGAAGGCTCTTGAGTCCACCTTTGAGACCGCCAAGACCGTTTCCAACGACCTGTCGCTCAAGACCATTGCCGCTCTGCGCGCCAATACTGAAGCCGGCTTGTCGCATTTCGAAGCTCTGATCGGCGCCAAGTCGCTGTCGGAAGTTGTCGAACTGCAGACCGCATTCCTGCGCAAGCAGGTCGAGATGACTGTCGAGCAGGCAAAGGATTTCCAGACCGTCGCCTCCAAGGCGGCCGAGGACGTCTCCAAGCCGATCAAGACCGCCTTCGAGAAGGCGATGAAGGAAGTTAAGATCGCCTAATATTTGCGCATAGTTCGAAGATGCAACAAAAGGTCGCATTTCTTCGAACAGGATTATGTGAGATATAGTGGTCCAAGCGAATACCCGGCGGGTGGAATCTCCTCCCTCTGCTCTCCGGGATGACCAGCCAGCACCTCCTCCCGCTGGCTCGGAACAGGAAAAGGCCGGCACCTCCTCCCGCCGGCCTTTTTCTTTGCCCGGCGAATATGATGTCGGTGCCGGAACACCCTTTGCCTACAGCGCCGGGCGCCTTCCTGGACGCGCAAAGCACGTTGCGGAACCCTGGGATTTTGCGCATGATCCCCAGCGAAATCGATTCTGATTTTCCGGGCCATGCGCGGCTAAAAGCCTTGAATTAAACTCCGATAGCCCGTATGGACGCATCGCCGAACGACAGAGCGGAGGATGAACGTTCCATCCCGCTCAGGCGAACGTGCCGTTGTAGCTCAGATGGTTAGAGCGCCGGATTGTGGATCCGGAGGTCGCTGGTTCGATCCCAGCCAACGGTACCATTGGTGCACGGTCGCCTTCTTCGGTTTCGGCCGCTTCTCTTGGCTACAGATGTCAGTTCTTACGGAGGGACCGGTCGGTGCCCCGCTTGGTTCGGTTTCCTGATGCATGTTGCGCAAAAGCATGCCCTCGGGCCTGACCCGAGGGTGCGCAGCGTAAAGCGCGTCGCATGAATCCCTTCAAACGCGACGCGCTTTAGCTTGGCCTTAGTAGAGCTTCCGAGTAACGGCAACGTGATGCGAGATTTGGTTACCCACCAGCTCAGGCGACACGTGCGGCGAAGATGTCCTTCTTCACCACCGCATGCACCCCCCAGTTTCCATCGACGACCTGGGTGATGCCGAAGTCTACGCCGATCGACATCAGCGAAATCGCCTCGTCCTCTGTCAGTCCTTTGGTTGTCATGAGGAAGTGGCGCATCTTCCGGAACGCATCGCGCAGCGCTCTGTCGACAGACGACTTCGAATAGATGTCGCTCTGAGCGCTCGGTCCCAGTTCCTCAAGATAGTTGGCGTAGGAAAACCCATGCACCAGCCAGTCCGTTTGCGTCTCGAGCATGGGGTAGTTGAGCTCCTCGAGCGGTGTGCCGGCAAGGTCCGCTTTCTTGTGCAAGATGAGCTGGAACGTGCCGGTGAGCGAGCATTCGATCGCCGTGCCGCATAATTCGCTGTCGCCTTGGCTGGCATGGGGATCACCGACCGAGAGCAGCGCGCCGTCGACGGAGACCGGATAATACATCGTGGCGCCCTTGCCGATGCGCCAGTTATCGATGTTGCCGCCGGTGTAGCTCGGCGGGATGGTGTCTACGACGTCCGCTTCTTTCGGTGCCAGTCCGATCGTGCCGAAATGCGGGCGAATAGGCAGTCTCACGCCCTTCAGCACATCGTAGTTTCGTTTGGTCAGGCTATGGTCGACCGGAACCCCGGGATAGTCGATCGTGTCATGCCTGACGCCAAACGGATCAGTCTGCGGCACCCATTGGAAATTGTAGACCGCTTCGGCCCAGCTTTTGCCGCCGGCAACGTCGACCTCGTAGATGGTGACGACCTCGCGCTTGGTGCCGCCAAGCAGGTCATTGTAGTGGAAGCCCCAATTGGCCGCCGCGTTGGAGCCATATGATTTGCCGCTGAACTTGGGATTGCCAGAGGGACGCGGCCCGCAATCGAGAATCCGCACCTCTAATATGTCGCCCGGCTCCGCGTCGCGGACATAGACCGGGCCGGTCATGATGTGCACGCCCTGCCCCTCACCAGAGCCTTTCTTGTACTTGGCCGGGTCGGTAGGGCCGGCACCGCGGCGGTCGACGCCCTTCTTCTCTTTCGTCCAGACATAGACGCTCTCTGCACCCTCGTCGCCGTCAACCATGCGCTCCAGGTCATCGCCCGCATGGTGGGTGAGCGACTCGATCGTGACGATGTCGCCGGAATTGACCTCGATGCGCGGCTTCAGCGATTTGCTGAAGTAGCCCCAATGCACGGTCTCGGCGTTGGCCGGCAAATAATGATAGGCGCGTTGTGCAGGCAGCTTCGATGTCGTGGCCTGCGCCAGTGCGGGTGTGACCAGCGAGATGCCACCGGCGCCCAGCGTGGCCAGACCACTGGCTGCGAACAGGCCCCCCTTCAGAAAGCCGCGTCGCTCGGCATTTAGATCTTGCTTCAATTTGTTGTAGTGAAGCTCGAAATGCGGACAGCTGATATCATCGCCTTTGCACATGAACAGTCCCCTTGTTTTTGTTGGAAGGAATGTGCGCGATTTTATGCACCACGCGCGCCGTCGGCAATCCAGCCAGCCGGCCGCGAAATCAATGCATCGCGCTGTTTCTTAAAAAAATGCAGGTCAATTCAATGGCTTATGCTCACGCCGGCGAAATCAGCGAGCTTGAGCTCCGTCTGGTGACAGGGTAAAGTCAAGAGATTGTTCGCATGCGCACAAAGACTGTCGCCGGCGTCGCGCTAAAGTGAATCTCGGCGGGCGGGTCGCCTGATGGACGTAACGCGCCCCGGAAAGGTCTCTTATGGTTGCGGCTCTGCGATCGATCGACCACCTGCCCCTCGAACACCGCGACAAGGCGTGGCTCGACTGGTTTGAGGAGCTTTCGCTTTCCGCGTCTGTCGACGACCAGCCGATCCCGAGAGGCACCATGCACCTGCGGGCAGCGAACGCCACCACGCGCCTCGCCGACGTCTCTGGTACACCCCAGCGCATCGTGCCGATGCGCCGGGACCACGGGATTCTATTCGCTCTCATCGTTGCTGGGCGCGGGCGTCTTGTCGCCCCGCACCAGGCGTTCGATCTCGCTGACGGCGACATGATGGTGCTCGGCACGGCCGACGACTGGTCTATGACCTTTCGCAGTGACTTCCGCGCGTTCATACTTCAGGCGGCCGCCGGTCCGCTGGAAGCACGGCTGGGCCGCAGCGGCATCCGCTTGCCGAAGGTGCTAGGCAGCACCGTCGTCGCTGCGGTTGCGAAATCCGGATTGCGAACGCTGGGCTCCAATCTCGAGACTTCCGGTGCGGCCGATCTGACAGCCGCCGAAGTGGCTTTGACGGAACTCGTGGCAAGCGCCCTGCTTGGCGAGGTACGTGAGCCCGCTGGCAGCCTGACCGGGGTGCAAACGGCGCATTTCAGGCGCGTCGCGGCGACGATTGACGCCCGGCTGTCGGACCCGGATCTTGCCTTGGCCCTGATCGCGAGACTGGAAGGGCTTTCCGTACGCTACGCGCAAAAACTGTTCGAGGGGCGCGGCGAAAGCTTCTCCGAATATGTGCGCCAGCAGCGCCTCGAACATTGCCGCATCGACCTGGCGGATCCCAACCATGCACATGAAAGCGTGGCCGCGATCGGACAGCGCTGGGGCTTTCGCGATCAATCGCATTTCAGCCGCACTTTCGGCGCGACGTTTGGAATGAGTCCCAGGCAGGTGAGGCGCGCTAGATCGCAGACGGAGGAGGCTTATCCGCTGCGCGGCAAACCGGACGGCCGCAAGTCGGCGGCGGCGCGGCCGGCCCCGATGCTGCAGGCCGCTATGGATCGCCCGCCAACGGCAAGAGCGCGCGAACGCACGGACCATTGGCATTTGCCAGCAACAGCGGAGACCGTGCATTGGGGCTTTTTCAGCCGCTCGCTGCCGCCGGTGTTGCGCGTCGATTCGGGCGACTCAGTCACCGTTGAGACACTCACTCAGCACGCGGGCGACGACTGGCAGCGGATGGTGGCGGGTGACAGCGGGGCTGAAAGCGTGTTCGATTGGTCACCGGAACACAAGCGCGTCGACCGTCGCGGGGCCGGTCCGGCAAACGCTTCCATCTTCGGGCGCGGCGCTGGCGAGGGGTTCGGCGTTCACATCATGACTGGCCCGATCTATGTGCGCGGCGCCGAGCCCGGCGACGTGCTCGAGATCGAGTTCGTCGAAATTCGGCCACGGCCGAGCGCTGCCTTTCCCGGCAAGGCCTTCGCATCGAACGTATCGGCGTGGTGGGGGTATCAGTATCACGACCTTCTGGACCGGGATGCCAAACGCGAAACGGTGACTATCTTCGAGATCGACATGCGGTGCCCGGCCGCAGCGCGGCCGCTGTACAGCTACGAATGGCAGCCGCAGACCGACCCCTTCGGCGTTGTCCACGCGACGATCGACTATCCTGGCATACCCGTCGACCACAGCAAGGTTTCGCATCGCGACTTGAGTGGTAGCGGCGTGCGCATACCGGCGCGCCTGCACTTCGGGTGCATCGCGGTGGCTCCGCGCGAGGCCGACCTGGTCGATTCCATCCCGCCGGGCTATTTCGGCGGCAATATCGACAATTGGAGGATCGGAGCCGGCGCGAAGCTTTATTTGCCCGTTGCGGTTCAGGGCGCACTGCTCTCGCTCGGCGATGGACATTTCGCGCAGTCGGACGGCGAGATCAATGGCACGGGCCTTGAGTGTTCGCTGACCGGCGACATCATCATCAAGCTGCATAAGGCGGGCGAAGGGTGCCCGGCTTTCCTGCGCGGTCTCAACTCGCCGCTCATCGAAACCGAGCACAGCTGGGTGATACAGAGTTTTAGCCATCCCAACTACCTCAGGGACCTCGGCAGCAACGCGCAGTCGGACGTCTACAAGACATCCACCATCGAGTTGGCGCTGCGCAACGCCTTCCGCCAGACGCGCCGATTCATCATGCAGACATACGATCTCACGGAGGACGAGGTGTTGAGCATCATGTCGCTTGCCGCCGACTTCGGCATCACGCAAGTCGCCGACGGAAATTTCGGCGTGCACGCCACGATCACCAAGGCCGTGTTCGGCGAGCGACAGCACAGCCAGCGCACCGCTCGCCCCTGACCACCCATGATCAGAGATCACGCAGCGGTTTCATTGATGGCGTGTGCCCTCACAACTCCGTGGCGTGCTCTTTTAGTGTCACCTCAAGCGCCTGGCTTAGCGGCACCGCCTTGGAGAATAGGAAGCCCTGAGCAGTTCTGCAGCCGAGCTTGTACAGAATTTGCCGGTCCGCCTCTGTTTCGACGCCCTCGGCCATGACATCGATCCCGAGCGCCCGACCAAGGTCGATCACCGTTTTGACAAGCAGCCGGTCCTCCCGAGACTTGGCCAAGCCGCGAATGAAGCCTTGATCGATTTTCACCTTGCGTATCCGGCTGTCCTTGAGCGATGCCAACGTGGAAAAGCCGGTGCCGAAGTCATCGAGCGCGATGGAAATGCCGGCATGTGCAAGCCGTCCGAGCTTTTCATCCAGTCTTTCCGGGTCCACTGGAGATTCTTCGGTAATCTCGATTTCGAACATCGTTGTCGGGAGGTCTTTTGCCGCCAGACCATTCAGAACCATGTCGTCGATATCGCCGGCTTCCAATTCGCGCGGTGAAACATTCATTGCCACACGAACGTCTCGACGGTCAGCTTTCACCAAGCCGTCGATAAGAGCACAACAGTCGGAGAATACCGTTTGCGTTAGCAGTTGAAGCATTCCGGTTTCGCGTGCGGCTGTCATGATTTCGGGTGGAGAGATGGAACCATGGATCGGATGGGACCACCTCAGCAAGGCTTCAAAACCGATCACGGCCTCGGTGTCGAGTCTTACGATCGGCTGGAACCAAGGTGCCAACCTTCTCGCCTCTATTGCCGAAAGAAGGTCGCGTTCGATGGACTGGCGACGTTGCAATTCCGTGTCGAGTTCGGCATCGAACAGACGAAATTCGTTCCTGCCACGACGCTTGGCCGTGTAAAGAGCGACATCCGCCCGCAGCAACATTTCCGTCAGCCCCGGGCTTTCAGCCAGGTATATTCCGATCGATGCGCCGATCCGGACGGACGCGACCTCAGGATAGGGGCTGGCGACTTTGGCGATGATATTGGATGCGAGGTTGCTGGGAGAAAGCGAACTCCGGAGTGAGGGAAAGAACAGCACGAACTCATCGCCACCGATGCGGGCGAGCGTTGAGCCTACCGGCGCTTCCTGCTCTATGCGGCGGGCGATCCTGACGAGCAGTTCATCACCGGTCCTGTGACCGTAGGTATCGTTGACGGATTTGAAGCCGTCCAGATCGATCAGCATTGCAACGAAGGGGCCGTCTTTATTCTCGAGCTGACTGATCGCGTGTTCGAGGCCGCGTCTGTTGAGAAGCGCCGTCAGGTGGTCCTCCCTGGAATTGCGCTCCATTTCCGCCGCAAGCCGCTCCGCCTCATGTGTCAATCGGCTTGCTTCGCGGAAGCGGGCTTGTCCAACAAACAAGGCTCGAACCAGACCGCCCAAGAAGAGCAGAACGGCGAAAGCAAGAACATAGGCTTCAAAGTTGCCTTGCGCCAGCAAGCACGCCGCTGTGATGAGGAGCGGGGGCGTGATGAAGTTTATCGCTGCCGCGGCATATGAACTGCCATATGTAACCGCACCAGCTGAAATCCCCGCCAGAATAATCAGATGCAGAGGCGCTTGCGGGGTTGTGTAGCCAGCAGTAAGGACGGCAAGGAACGACCAGGCAAACCCTGCCAGAAGGGCAAGGATGCCAAACCAGCGAAGCCGCTGCGAAATCCCGGTCAAATCGTCCTGATGCGCCTTCTCCTTTAGCTGATAACTGGCAAGTCCGAGGCGGGCCGCATTTATCGCATTGACAACCAGGAACCAGATTGCGGCGGCAAAGCCACCGCCAGAAAGGGCCTGCACCGTCAAAATCAGGCCTGACAGAATGAAGCTTATCGGCATTGAGACGACGAGACCGGCCCTCAGGTCAGCAAGCTGATCTCCGAGGATTCTGGCCTCCAGTGCGTGTTCTTTCTTCAGGGCCATAGACCAGTCAATTCGCTTCCCATGCCGCTTCGCAACGTAAGCTTATGCAAGCCCACTGAAGGACGGGTTAACTACTCGGCTTGTATCAGGCTTCCGCGAGGACTTCCTCCTCATTTGTGTGGTGATCGAGAACATGGATCGGCAGCATCCTGGCGCTCGGGAGTTCGGCGCCGGCTTGTTCATGCACGTCGCGCAAAAGCCGCGCTGCCTATCTGTCAGCCGCAATCGTCGCCTGCAGCCACTGCGCGATGGCGTCGAAAGCGATCGGTTTGGTCGTGTCGACGTCAAATAGCGGTCCGCGCCGCAGCGGCTCGGCGCGCTTGGCCAGTTCGATCAGTTCGGGGATGTAGGCCGCGCCGGGATGGCCGGCGGGACGCTGGTCGAGCCGTGCGCGATAGCGCTCGGCCAGAACCTCGCCGGGCGCATGGCACCAGATCTCGGCGGTCTGCTCGACGCCGGCGCTGCGCAGGTGATCCTCGAGCACCTGGCGCGGCTGGAAGCCGAACCAGGCGTCGACGACAAATATGGTGCCCGCCGGAGCCTCGCCGACGACTGACCAGATGGCCTGGTAACTGGCGCGGCCGAGTATGCGGTTGAATTCGCGATCGCCGCCGCCGAGCACTTCGAGGAACGGGTTCTTGATCGTATCGAGCGCCAGCAATGGCCAGCCCATGCGCTCGGCGATGCCGCACGAGACCGTGCTTTTGCCGCTGGCGGGGATGCCGTTGACGAGCACGGCGCGCCGGCCGGGCACGGTGCGCCTGGTGCGATCGAGCCGAGCGGCCGGCAAGGGTATTGGCGAGGCATGTGCAACTTCTGATTGTGCAACTGCCGCTTGCGCGGCGAGCGCTTGCAGACCGGCGCCGATGACCCCGGCGTCGTCGCCCAGTCGCGCCGCTTCCACCGGGCATTGGTACCAGGGCGCCAGGGCAGGAGCCCTGGCAAGCGCCCGATGGGCCGCTAGGCCAAGTCCGCCGCCGAGCAGCACCAGGTCGGGGTCGAACATGGTCACGGTCGTGTCGATTGCCGCACGCAGCGGCCCGGCCCAGGCTTCCAATATACCGCGCGCCAAGGGATCGCCGCCCGCATCCCGGGCAAAAAGCTGATCGACCGAAACGTCCGGACCGAGGCCTGCCCGCGCGATGTGACGGCCAAGCGCCGTGCCTGAGCTGGTGGTTTCAACGCAGCCGCGCCGGCCGCAGACGCACGCTTCGCCTGATAGGTCGACGGTGATATGGCCGAGCTGCCCCGCCGTCCCTTTTCCGCGGACGATCCGCCGGTCCTGGACCACGGCACCGCCAATGCCGGTCCCGATCGTGAACATGACGATGCTTTCATGGCCTCTGGCAGCGCCGAGGGCCATTTCCGCGACCAGTGCCATGTTGCAGTCATTGTCGATCACCACGGGCTTGCCCGCCAGGCTTTCCAGTCGTTGCGCAGGGGAGACCGAGGCGAGGTTGACATAGCCCCCTGACAAGACCGCGCCAAGCCGCGCATCGACGCGGCCGGGGATGCCGATGCCGATGGCCGCAACTTCGGGACAATCGAGCCGGCGCACCATTTCGGCGATCCGGGAGAGCACGAGCTCGGGGTCCGGCGCGCTTTTCTCGGAAATGCGCTCGAGGATTTCGCCCGTGCCGGAAACACGGGCGGCGCGCAGATTGGTGCCGCCGATATCGATTCCTATGGCCATCGAACCAGAGCCTGTTCCATTTCGACTAAATCGAAATGGGGCTCTATCTCTTTGTTTGACCATGATCTTCTCCGAAAACCGGTCCCCACTTTTCGGGATCATGGTCAGAGGCATGACGTCCCGTGCGTGCCTGGTGTGAACGTCGGATAGCTACAGCGCCGCGCATCCTGGTGCGCACAGGACGCTATAGTACTTTGATTTGCGCATGATCCTTTTCGAAGATCGACTACGATTTTGCATCGCGGACCTTCGGTTCGGGGTCATCGTGCTAAGCGGCTTTCTGCCGGTAGTTTCCGATCACCGCCTGAAGCTCGCGCAATCTCGACACCGCGATAGTCCTGAGCCTTTCACGCTGAATGTCACGGTCGAGCGAGATGCAGTCCTTCCACAGCGACCGGCCGGCGATGACGCCTGACGCGCCGTTCCGCATCGCGATCTCGACCTGGCCCAGGAAGGTTGCGTGGTTGACGCCGGCGGAGAGGACCGCCCAAGGCACCTCGCCAGCCATGCTGCTGATCCTGGCGCAGGCTTCCGGCGTTCCGGGATAAGGAAGCTTGAGCACCTTTGCCCCGCATTCCAGCGAAATACGGGTGCCCTCTTCGACGAGCCAGGGGATCTTGGCTGTATACTCTTCAAGGCTTTCCGCTTCGAGCTGATAGGTCAGGAACTCGACGACGAGCAGGAGGTCCTCTTGCGCGAAATCGGCGATGCATTGGCGCAGAATGGCGACATTATGCTCGTTCGCCTCAGGCCTGTCGGGCCTGAGATAGACCATGATCTTGCCGCCGGTGCCGCCGAGCTCGCGCACGCGGCGCGCGCCGATTCCGGGAACGAGACGCGACAGGCGGTAGCCGGCAGGCGAGACGTCGAAGCCCGAAGCGTCGAGGCCGATGAGCAGAGCCGTATCGCGGCTCAGCACCCCGTCATCGACAACCCGCGGCACCGCGCAGAGCGGGTCGAGCAGCACGCAGGATGCCTGGCTGGCGAGGTATCGCGTGATGTCCGACTTGGTGTCGCCCAGCATGTCGTTGGTGATCTTGGCCTGTTCTTCAGGGTCCGACGCAAGCAAGCTTCGCATGCCGCCGCGCTGGTCACAGGCGATGGCCATCATCGCCCCGTCCTTGCCGCATATCTGCTGGTAGCCGCGCAACTCTGCGGTCGTCATCTTTGTCATGGGTCTTCTGTCCGATGTTGGCGCCCATTCACCGGGCGCAGATCAGTGGAAACAAGAAAGGTTCAGTTTTACCTGCCTCCCGACAGGAGGTTTTGCCGCTTTGCTGCGCTATCGGACCGAGAAATTCGGCCTTGGCCGCAATCTGCCGTGGAAACCAGCCCACGTTGCGAGTCAGCCGGATTTGCGCGATAACTCCCATCGGTCGATGGGTCTGTAACACATTGCTGAAAGGAATTGCAAGCTGTCTGCACCTCCCGCACAAGATGCAGCCGCATCGCGGACGATGCTGCATACGGTCGCCAAACTGCACTATGAGGCGGACATGTCGCAGGTCGATATCGCGCGGCGGCTTGGCGTCTCCACCGCGACCATATCGCGCCTCCTGCAGCGGGCGAGAGCGGAGGGCATCGTGCGGATCGAGGTTCTCGATCTTGCAACCCCCGAAGGCATCACCACGCAACTGGTCGAGGCACTCGGGCTGCGTGACGCGGCGGTCATCGAAACGCCGTCAGCCGGTGCGCTGGCGGCGCTCGCTGCGCCGCTCGGCGCCTTGCTCAAGCAAGCGGGACTGACGGCCGGCAAGGTCGTCGCCATCGGCTGGGGGCGAGCCATTCGCCAGGTGATCCAGGCAGGCCTGCCGCGCATTCCCGGCGTTCTTACCGTCGCTGCCACCGGCGGCATGCAGCAGCAGGCGGCGCATTTTCAGATCAACGAGTTTGTGCGGCTGGCCGCAGAAGAGCTGGGCGGGACGCCGCATTTCATCCATGCGCCCTATCTGCCGTCGTCCGAATTGCGTGAGGTCTTCCTCGGCGATGCGGCCATCCGCGACAGCGTCGCGCTTTGGGACCGGACCGACGTTGCGATCGTCGGCATCGGCCTGCCCCATGCCATCAATCCGCCCGAAGCGAGCGCGGCCACGCTGAGCGAACAGGCCCTGTTTCATGCGGCGGGAGACGTCATCCGCCACTACTTCGACGCCGAAGGCAAGCTCATCCCGTGGGAGGGGGAGGGCCGGATGATCGCAATGTCGCCGGCCCAGCTTCGAGCCGTGCCGCTGGTGATCGGCGTTGCCGCCTCGCCGGAGAAGGCGAAGGCGATCATAGGTGCCGCCCGCGCCAGGCTTATCAATGCTCTGGTGACGGACACGAAGACGGCCCAGGCCATTCTCGAGGCTCTCTTGCCCCGATAATGCTGGGCACGCCGATACGTGACATCGGCACAGCTGATCGATTCCAGACCGATCGACACCAAACCCGCAGCCGCGAAATCATCAGTTGTGTCGTCAAGGCGTTGGGGCAATAGTCTGCGGGAGGGGCTCTGCGGAGCAGATGGTGTCCGGTTTGAAAGCGTTTCGATCCCGGAAATGTGCGGTTGCAATTTCTTTCAGCAAAGTGTTACAATATTGCGACCAGGCAAGCATGCGCGCCGAACGGCGCAGTTTCCTGCACCTGCGGAGGCTCGTAACGGGACTGCGCATCAGGCTGGTCGGTTTCGACGGTCGATTTATTGACTGGGGCGCTTGGGAGGAGGCTGCCCCATAACAGCAAGCAGGCGAAACCCGCTTCTCGCCGCCAGCACTTCACAGAGCCGGGACGACTCGCAACGGCAAAATCTGCCAACATTAGGAGGAGGATGTTATGAAGAAGATTGTTGCCGCTCTGGCGGCTCTCGCCATCTGCGCAGCGGCGCTGGTCACGCCCGCATTGGCGCAGGACAAAAAATACACCATTGCGCTCATTCCGGGTCTTACCACCGACGGCTTTTACATCACCATGCGCAAGGGAGCCCAGGCGGCAGCCGATGCCCTTGGTGTGACCCTGGTTTTCCAGGGCGCCCCGGATTTCAATCCGGTAACGCAAGTCCCCGTGCTTGACGCGGTCATCGCCAAGAAGCCGGATGCCATCCTGATCGCGCCGACCGACAAGGTTCAATTGGTCGAACCCCTGCGCAAGGCCCATGACGCCGGCATTCCGGTGATCACCGTCGACACCTTCATCGGCAGCGGCGTCTACCAGACCGGCGCCGGCGAGGCGGATTTCCCACTATCCTATATTGCCTCCGACAACATTCTGGGCGGCGAGATCGCCGCGCGGGCATTGGCCAAGGCCATAGGCGACAAGGGCAAGGTCTACGTTTCGAACGTCAAGCCTGGCATTTCGACCACCGACCAGCGTGAAGAGGGCTTCAAGAAGGAGATGGCGGCCAACCATCCCGGCATCACCGTTCTCGAAACCCAGTTCAACGACAATGACGCCAACAAGGCCGCCTCGCAGCTGCAGGCTGTGTTCGCGCGCAATCCCGATCTCGTCGGGGTGTTCGGCGCAAACCTGTTCTCGGCGCTTGGCGCGGCGAATGGCGTCCAGCAGGCCGGGCAGACCGGCACCGTCAAGGTCGTGGCGTTCGACGCGCCGACCAGCATTGCCGACAACATCAATTCTGGCCTTGTCGACGTCGCGATTGCCCAGCATCCCGCGGAAATCGGCTATTTCGGCGTCGTGTCGGCCTATGCCCATCTGACCGGCCAGTCGATCCCGGTTGCGATCGGCACCGGCTTCACGATCATGGACAAGGCCAACATCGCCGACCCGAACATCTCGAAGTACCTCTATTCCGAATAAGTCCAGCCAGCCTCCTTCCGGCCTGCCGGAAGGAGCCCCTGCGCCGGGTCTTTTTGACCCTGTTTGAGGCCGCTCTGCGGATCGGAACCATTCATGACTTTAACATCGCCAACCGAAACGCATGTCGCTCCTCAGGCGGATCACGGTGATCCGGCCAGGAGCTGGCTCGCACGCGTCGCCGAAGGGCGCGCCTGGCTGTTCCTCGCCGGCCTGATCATCTGTTTCGAGGTCTGGTCGAGGCTCTCCTTCGGCGCGACCTTCGTGCTCAACCCGTTCAACGTGCAGTCGATTGCGATATTCGCCGTGGCGCCGTTGCTGCTGGCGACCGGGCAGACCTTCGTCATCATTTCGGGAGGCATCGACCTCTCGCTGGGCTTCATCATGGGTCTCGCGGCCGTCGTCGCCGCCCACGCCACCAATATGGCTGGCGTCGCCATGCCGGTGCCTCTGGCCATGCTGTTGGGCATTCTGGCGGCCGTGATCGTCGCCGGCGTGCCTGGCGTCATCAATGGCTTGCTGATCTCGCGCCTCAGAATTCCCCCTTTCATCGGCACGCTTGGCATGTTTGGCGTGGCGCGCGGCGCTGCGTTCCTGCTGGCCGGCGGCACGACGGTGCCGGTCCAGAATTCCTGGTTCGCGCTGCTTGGCAACGGCAGGTTCTACGGGGTGCCTTATCTCGTCATCATTGCCGCCGTCTTTGTCGTGGTGATGCACTACATCCTGAGCCAGACCCGGTTCGGCCAGCATAACTACGCCATCGGCGCCAATGTGCAGGCGGCGCGGCGCGCCGGCATCGACATCAGGGGCCACATCCTGCGCCTCTACGTGCTTTCGGCGATGTGCGCCGGCCTCGGGGGCGCGCTCTATGCAGCGCGCTTCACCGCCGGCGCCGCCCAAGCCGGCGAACCGTTGCTGCTTGACAGCGTCGCAGCTGTGGTGATCGGCGGCGCCAGCCTGTTCGGTGGCTCCGGCACCATTTTTGGGACGGTCGCCGGCGCCTTGGTCATTGCGGTCATTCAATACGGGCTGGTCTTCGTCAATGTCGAGCCGTTCTGGCAGTTCATCGCCGTCGGCCTCGTCATCATCATCTCCGTCCTTATCGACCAGGCGCAGCGCCGGTTCAGTGGAGCTCGCCAGGATGAATAGTTCCGAACAAACCACCCCCCTTCTCGAAGTCCGACACCTTTCCAAGCATTTCGGCGCGGTGCAGGCGCTGAACGATTTCTCCATGGCCGTGCGGCCGGGCGAAGTGGTGGCGCTGGCCGGCGACAACGGCGCCGGCAAGACGACCCTGATCAAGGCGATATCGGGCGTCTTTCAGCCGACCGGCGGTGAAATTCTGCTGAGGGGGCAGCCGGTCACCTTCGCGACGCCGCAGGAGGCGCGCGAAAAAGGCATCGAGACCATCTACCAGGATCTCGCTCTCGCCGAC
Organism: Mesorhizobium sp. WSM4820; assembly: GCF_055811075.1. Classification (NCBI taxonomy): domain Bacteria; kingdom Pseudomonadati; phylum Pseudomonadota; class Alphaproteobacteria; order Hyphomicrobiales; family Phyllobacteriaceae; genus Mesorhizobium; species Mesorhizobium sp. WSM4820. Next base: position 206,576 of record NZ_JBVVQN010000013.1, read on the forward strand.
AATCTGTCCATCGGCGCCAATATCTTCCTCGGCCGTGAGCCCATGCGCAAGGCCTTCGGTTTCTTGCCGGTGCTCGATCGCAAGGCGATGGCCGTCGCCGCCAAGCAGACCATGGGGCGGCTGGACTTCCATGTCAGCCGGCTCGACGCCCCGGTCAGCAATTTCTCCGGCGGTCAACGGCAGGCCGTTGCCATCGGCCGGGCCGTCTATTGGGACGCGCAGATCCTGATCATGGACGAACCGACCGCGGCCCTCGGCGTGCCGGAGCAGCGCAAGGTCATCTCGCTCATCCACCAGCTCAAGGCGCAAGGCCGGGGCGTGATCTTCATCTCGCACAATCTGCAGGACATTTTCGCCGTTTCCGACCGGATCGTCGTGCTGCGCCGCGGCGTCCAGGCCGGCGAGCGCAAGATCTCGGAAACCAATCATGACGAAGTCGTCAAGCTGATGGTTGGCGGATAGGCCGAGCGCCCGACCGATTTCCGGCGAAACATGCTCGCCCCCGACGATGACAAAATGCCATCCAGATACGCTCGGCGCGGCGGAAAGAAGCAGGTCGGCCAGCAGAGTCGACATTGCCTGAGGATGTCACTATATAGCGGCGGCTTTGGCCGCGTATCCTAGGGTTGCGCAGCGAATGGCGCCGCAAACGTGCCGCGTAATGTGATACCTATTGTCATACAAATTGACTGGATTGCCGGAAAATAACAAGTAGAAACAATGGCGCGATCCGGGACCTGATCCCAGTCAACGGTGCCAGTCTGCTCAGGAAAATAGAATCTCCTTCAGAATTAGAATGTGCTCCTCGAACCTTCGATTTCCGTCAGCCCTGTGGAGCTTGGGCAAGATCGGCTTGCCGGGTGACGGCGACTCGGTTGGAATAGGAGCGTGCATCTTTTCGGGGATGCCGGCGTTTATGATTACCAACCGGCGCAGCCGCCAGGGAACAGCAGCATGAGCGAACACGCGATCGAGTTCTTGCAGGAGTGGATCGGCGAAAAGGTCCACTGCCAGTCCTCGCTGGACAGGATCGAGGAGCAGGCCGAGACCCTCGCCAAGGAATGCGCGGCGAAGGCGGCTGAGGCCGGCATACCGCTGGAGGATATCCAGGAAGAGGTCGGCGACATTCAGGAACTTATCGCGTCGAGGCTGGAAGAGGCGGCTGAGGCCGACCAGGACGAAAAGAATTCGGACTAATGCATGTCGCCAAAAGTGCGCAGCGGTTTTGGGATAACGACATGCATAAAACAAAGAACTAAAGAGCGTCGCATGAATCCCTTCAAACGCGACGCGCTTTAGCGAGTGACATGCCGACCCGGCGAAAGGCATCTATTCACCTGTGCGACGCGTGACACGCCGCACAGTTCTACTTTCCCTGCCTAGCCCCGAATTTGCTCTTGAGCCATGCCTTTGGCAGCGCCGGCACGAAATTGCCGTCGCGCCCGGTCATGTCGTCATTGGCGACCAGCGCATTGAGGATCGCTTCCTCCACACTCCCGATCACGGCGTCGAAGAACGGGTCGATGTCGGTATCCGGGATAAAATCGGCGCTGGCGATGCGGCCTGACGGCGCCAGCGCCGCCTCGCGGTTGGCGGTCGAAAAGGCCAGGAAAATATCGCCCGAGCTGTGATAGCCGAAGCCGCCGGTCATGGCGACGCCGAGCGGCACCCGGCGTGCCAAGCGCTTCATCTGATGCGGCAGCAACGGCGCATCGGTGGCGACGATCCCGATGATTGAACCCTTTTCCGCACGCGGCGTGCTTTCGCGGATCGCCGGTTCGATGAGATCGGGCCCGGCGCGCAGGCCGCGAATGGTAAAATTGCTCCGCCTGCCGAAATTCGCCTGCACGAAGGCGCCGACCGTGTAGCGCCGGCCGTGCCATTCGACGAGGCGCGATGCCGTGCCGGAGCCTGCCTTGAAGCCGAAGGCGATCATGCCGGTGCCGCCGCCGACGCTGCCTTCCTCGATCGACCCGCTGGTCGCGCCATCGAGGGCCGCGGCGACATGCTCAAACCCGAGATGGTGCCCATTGATGTCGTTCAGGAAGCCGTCATAGGTTTCCGCCGCCACCGGCAGGCCCCAGCCGCTGTCGAGCGCGGCCGGCAGAACGCGCTGCATCCAGCGCAGCGTTGCGTCGCGTGAAACGCCGCAGGAATGCGTGTTGGTGATGGTGATCGGAAAGGCGCCGGTTTCCTCGATGATGTGCGAGCCGGTCAATTCGCCATTGCCGTTCTGGCCGAAAATGCCGGCAAACACCGGCGTGGCCAGTTCGGCGCGCGGTCTGGGCAGGATGGCGGTCACGCCGGTGCGCACCGGCCCCTTGCCGACCACCAGCGCACCTTCGCCCGAAATCAGCGTCGAACAACCGACCGCAACGCCAGCCACATCGGTGATGGCGTTGAACGGTCCGGGCGTGCCGTCAAAACGAATGCCGAAGGCTCGCGCGCGCTGCTTGCCGGAAGGCGTCGTCTGGTGATGTGGATTGCCGGAAATCATCGGCACTCAAAACAGCGAGCCTTGGCTGCCGGGCTCCTTGGCTTTGGCGGCCGGCTTTGCAACAGTTTTCGGCCGTGCCGTGCCGCTGGTCGCAATCGCATCGGCGGTCCCGTCGGCGAACTCCAGCGAAAGTGCCAGCCCCGGCGTCACTTCCGCCGCTTGCTTGATCACCGCACCGTCGGCGTCTTTCACCAGGGCGAAGCCGCGCGCCAGCACCGCCTTGTGCGACAGCGTCGCCAGCAGCCGGTCGGCCTGGGTCAGTTTCCCGCGCAAGCGCTCGAGCCGCACCGAAATCACCCGGTCCTGTCGTCGCGACAGCGCCGTCAGGGCATCTGCCTGCAATTTCTGCCGCCTTGCGAGCGGCGCCGGCGACAGCCGCGCCGCGGAGCGCGATAACCGCGTTCGCCGCTCGCGCACGATGGCGAAGAACGCCGCTTGCGCGCGGCCAAGGTCGCGGCCGGCCAGTGTGCGGGCCTCGTTCATGCGTCGCGACAGGGTGGCAGGCGTCAGCCGCTGCGCCTGAAGCCTGGCTCGCTTGTGCTGGACGCTGACGGACAGCGCCCGGCCAAGCCGGCTCGTCGCCTCGTCGAACCGCCGGCGCGGCAATGCCAGCAACTGGTCGGGCGAGGGCAGCGCCCGGGCGGCGGCACGCACCGCCTGGCGCTTGCGCTCGAAATTGCGCGACACCGCGGCCTTGAGCCGCGCACCAAGGCCGGCAAGCGTCACTTCGAGGTCGGCGCGTACGGGCACGGCGATTTCGGCGGCACCCGTCGGTGTCGGCGCCCGCACATCCGCCGCCAGGTCGATCAGCGTCCAGTCCGTTTCATGGCCGACGGCGGAAATCACCGGAATGCGCGAGGCGGCGACGGCGCGGGCCAGCGCCTCGTCATTGAACCCCCAAAGATCCTCGAGGCTGCCGCCGCCGCGCGCCACGATCAGCAGGTCGGGCTGCGGGATGACGCCATCCTGCGCCAGTCCGTTGAAGCCGTTGACGGCGGCGGTCACTTCCGCGCCGGCCGTTTCGCCCTGCACCCGCACCGGCCAGACAAGCACATGCAGCGGAAACCGGTCCTTGATCCGGTGGATGATGTCGCGAATGACAGAGCCTGTCGGCGAGGTGACGACGCCGATGACGCGCGGCATGAACGGCAGCAAGCGCTTGCGGCCGGCATCGAACAGGCCTTCGGCCTGCAGCCGGCGCTTGCGCTCTTCCAGCAGTGCCATCAGCGCCCCGGCGCCGGCGGGCTCCAGATTGTCGATGACGATCTGGTAGGTGGACTTTCCGGGATAGGTGGTGAGCCGGCCGGTGGCGATCACCTCCATGCCTTCTTCAGGGCGGAATTTCAGCCGGCCCATCGTGGTCTTCCAGACCACGGCGTCGAGCCGTGCGCGGTCGTCCTTGAGGCAGAAATAGGCATGGCCGGAGGAGTGCGGCCCGCGATAGCCTGATATTTCGCCGCGCACCCTCACATTGCCGAAGACGTCCTCGACCGTGCGCTTCAGCGCGCCGGAAATCTCGCTGACCGTGTATTCGGTGGCGTTGGTACGTGATTCGGATGCAGCGTCGCTCATTGGCCGATTGGGGGGCGGTTGTTGGCCGGCGTCAAGGCCGTCGCTCGTAGCCGATGTCATAACTCGATCTTAACCCGATCTGATGACTGTGCGGAAAAGAGAGTGGCCAGGACGCATGAGCCGTCGTCTTCAACGCAGCCCATTAACGTTCCAGGTCACGCTGACGGTGATGGCGCTTGCCATTTTCGCGCTTGCCATGGTCGTCGGCTTTGGCTTTTACGCCACTGTGCAGGCGGATAGCGTCTCCCTCGAGCGGCAGAAAATCCTTTTCGCCAATGGCATGCGGGACCGGATCGCGGCGGTGGATCGCGAGCAGGAAAGCATCGCCGTCTGGGACGATTCCGTCATCAATGCCAAGGCCGGCAACGTGGACTGGATGATCGATAACATCAGCGTCTGGATGTATTCCTACTATGGGCATGATCGCGTCTATGTACTGGATGCCGCCGATCGTCCGGTCCATGCGATGCGTGAAGGAAACGTGCTGGCGCCGGCGCGTTACAGCGGGGATGAACCGGTTCTGTTGCCCACGGTCGAAAGGGTGCGCCGGTTGATCCGCGAGCCGGCGAAAGAAGACCTGGCCGGCGATCCGGTCAAATTGGCCGCAGGGGATCTGGTGGAGCTTGACGGAAAACCTGCCATCCTTAGCATTATGCCGCTGGTGCCGAGTTCCGACCGCGTCATCCAGACGCCTGGCAGCGAATACCTTCATATCTCGGTGGACTTCATCACCGACGCGCTGCTGGCCAAGATCGCCGGGCAATATCTGTTGGCGGGCGCCCGCCTGCTGCCGTTGTCGCAGCCGGTCGGCGGGGCTGCCATTCCGCTGGTCGACTCACACGGCGTCATCCTGGCTTATGCCGGCTGGGATCAGGAGCGGCCCGGCAGCGCGCTTGTGCGCGAGGCAGGGCCGGCCCTGATCGGTGGCGCGCTGCTCGCGGCAGGTGTCCTGGCATTCCTGCTGCGCCGCCTACGCCGTGCATCGTCGGCGCTGCAGACCAGTCAGGCCGAGGCGCAGTATCTCGCCTTCCACGACACGCTCACCGGCCTTCCCAACCGGGCGCTGTTCGAGGACCGGCTCCGGCGCGCTTTGCTCACGGCCAGTCACGAAACAGCCAAAGTGGCGCTGCTTTATCTCGACCTCGACCGTTTCAAGCATGTCAACGACACGCTTGGCCATCCTGCCGGCGACGAGCTTGTCCGCCAGACCGCCGCGAGGCTCCAGCAGGCAATCCGGGAGGTCGACACGGTGGCACGGCTCGGCGGCGATGAGTTCGCCATGATCCTGATCGATGTTAACGACATCCGAGGCGCCGAAGATGTTTCGGAGGGTCTGCTTCAAAAGCTGCAGGAGCCGTTCAAGCTGGCCGACGACCAGGTTTTTGTCAGCGCCAGCATCGGCATAGCATTGTCGACCGGTCCGGATGCCGATGCGGACGACTTGCTGCGCAAGGCCGATATCGCGCTTTACGAAGCCAAGAAGAACGGCCGCGGCCGCTACCAGGTCTTCGCCGGCGACATGGACGACCTCCTGTTGCGCAAGCGCCAGGTTGAGAGCGAGCTTCGCCATGCCCTGAATGGCGGAACCGGGATCAAGCTGGCGTATCAGCCGATCTTTGCGGCGGACGGCAGCACGATCCTCGGTGCCGAGGCGCTGATCCGCTGGGGACATGCGGTCCATGGTGGCTTGCCGCCGGCACAATTCATCGCCATCGCCGAAGAACGTGGCATGATCGGCCAGCTTGGCAAATGGGTGCTGCAAGAGGCTTGCCGCTTCGCTGTCGGCACCGAATTGCCTTGGGTGGCCGTCAACGTGTCGCCGCTGCAACTGCGCGACACCGGTTTCGCCGAGCAGCTCGCGGCGGTTCTCGCCGAGACCGGATTGGCGCCAGGGCGCCTGCAGCTCGAGATCACCGAGGGCGTGCTGTTGGATAACAACGATACGACCAGGGCGGCTCTGGCTGCCTTGCGCCGGTCGGGGATCGCCATAGTGCTCGACGATTTCGGCACCGGCTATTCGTCGCTGAACTATCTGCGCCGCCACGCCATCGACAAGCTCAAGATCGACCGCTCCTTCGTCAACCTCCTCGGCCGCGACGAGAGTTCGGCGGCGATCGTCAGGGCGCTGGTCGATCTTGCCGACGCTCTTGACGTCGGCGTCACCGCGGAAGGCGTGGAGACCGAGGAGCAAAAGGCGCTGCTCGTCGCCATGGGCTGCCGAGAGTTTCAGGGCCATCTGCTGTCGCTGCCGCTGGAGCCGGCGCAATTGCTGCGGCTGGCCGGCCTTTTGCCTGGCAAGGACAGCACGCCGGCAGCAGTTTCCGCCTGATCCTTACCAGCCCGGCACGATCTGGTTCGGCTTGCCCCGCTTCATCTTCGAAAAGGCTGCGAAGTCGAAGCTTCCCGTCTCTTCGCCGAGCGGCACGGAGATATTGTCGAGGCTTTCCGAAATGTGACGGGCCAGCGCGTCGACGATCTCCGGCCGCGACGTCTGGCCGCGCATGATGCCGATGCGGCAATCGGGCAGGGCACCGAACCCGTCGGCGTCGCCCAGCACCCGCATGCCGGGGCGCAGCGCGCATTCCGGCAGCACCGAGATCGCCAGGCCGGAAAGCACCGCGGCGGTGATGACGGTTGCCGAGAAGCTGGTGAACAGGATGCGGTAGTCGCGGTTCTGCCGGTCGAGCACGTCGACCGCGGCCCGCCGCCAGATGCAGTTTGGCCGGCCGAAGGCCATCGGCAGAACGTCCTGTTCATGCGTCGCATGGTTGGCCGAAGTCACCCACAGCAGCGGTTCGCGCCGCACCACTTCCGACTGGCCGTGCGCGTCACTATGCGTCACCAGTGCCAGATCGAGATTGCCGCGCTTGATATGCTCGACCAGCCCCGGCGTCGGCTCGCAGATCACGGTCAGTTCGACACGTGGGTTGGAACGGGCGAAGCGGGCCATGATCTCGGGCAGGAAGCGATCGGCATAGTCGTCCGGCGTGCCGATGCGGATCGTGCCTTCGAGCCGCCGGTCGTCGAAGGCGGCCAGCGTTTCCCGATTGAGGAACAGCAACCGTCTTGCGTAGGAGAGCAGCCTGTCGCCTTCCTCGGTCAGCCTGTTGGTACGCCCGTCCTTTTCGAACAGCGGCTTGCCGATCCGTTCCTCCAGCCGGCGCATCTGCATGGATACCGCCGACTGGGTCCGATGCACCGCTTCCGCCGCGCGGGTGAAGCTGCCGGTGTCGACGATTGAGACGAAGGTCTGCAACTGATCGAGATCGAGTGGCGCTTTCATCGGTCTAATCCATCACTAGTGTTGATGCTAAAGATTAGAAACATTCGTTGGATTAATCAATCGAACGATGGCAAATTTACGACTGTCCACATGACGGCAATGCAGGTCGCCTAAAAGTGGTCACCGGTTTTAGGACAACGACCTGCATTTTCTATGTGAATCGGGACCGGAACGGCGGCTGTTTCCAGCGCCGATCGCCCGTCTTCGTCCGTTCGAATATGAAGGAGACTGACATGGCTACGTTTGATTTCGCCACCGAGACTTCGCGCATCACGTCGCGTCCGGCTATTGCGACGCGCGTGGTCAACACCATCTCCAATGTCTATCGCGCTTGGAAAAACCGCCGCGCCTTCTATCGCCTTGGCGAGATGTCGGACGCCGAACTTGCCGACATCGGCTTGACGCGCGGCGATCTCCACGTCGCCATCGACGTGCCGTTCGGCCGCGATCCAACCGAGAGACTTCGCGCCATCGCGGCCGATCGCACGGAAACGATCGAGGATCTTGCCCGCAGGTGACCTGATCGCGCTGGCTGCGTGCCCTTTGGGGCACGGCGCTAAAGGACTTCGCAGGCTCCCACTCCCTGCCGGTTTCCCCGCCGGCCCGCCTGCGCACTGCCCGGTCCTCCCAAGGATCGGGCATTTTTCTTTTTGAATCAGGCGAAGGCCAGCTTCACGCTACCGCCGGTCCATGCCTCGCTTGAACTGATCGAAGATCGACTCCATGCCCTTCTGGTAATCGTCGCGTTGCTGCGCGCCCGCTTCGAACATCTTGCCGAACAAATCGTCGAACGGATTGCGTGGCCTGCCGCTCGGATTGGTCTGCGGCTGCGGCGCTTCGCGTTGCTGCGGCGCTTCGCGCTGCGGCTGTTGCGCGCCGCCGCCGAACATGTCCTGCAGCACCTTGCCGAGCGGATTGTCGCCGTAGGGATTGGGCGCCTGCTGCGGCTGACCCTGCGGCTGCTGCGCGCCGCCGAACATGTCCTGCAGCACCTTGCCGAACGGATTGTCCATCGGGCCGGGCTGCGGTGCCTGGCGCTGTTGCGGCGCCTGCGCGCCGCCGCCGGCCTGCCGCATCATCTGCTCGATGATCTCGCCGAGCGGATTGCTGCCGCCGCCGAATCCGCCTGCTGCCTGCATCTGATTTGTGGTCTGCTTGAACAGGCCGCCCATCATCATCGAAGCCACGACCGGCAACATCTGCTGCAAGATCTGCTGGCTGACGCCGCTCGCCTGCGCTGCCTGGCTGGCAACGGCGCGGGACAGGTCTTTCGAGCCGAACAGATGGCCAAGAATGCCGTTGCCTTCATCGACGCCCTGCGGCGACAAGGCCCGGCCTGCGTCCTCGAAATATTTGGCGTGCTGGCCGCTGGCCATTGCCGTCATGAACGCGCCGAGCCCGTAGGGGTCGGAGGTGCTGCGCTTCAGTCCCTGTGAAAAGGCCGGCAGCAGCGCCTCGACCGCCGATTGCGCTTGCTGCTGCGAAAGGCCGAACTGTTGGGCCAGGGCCTGCATGCCGTTACCGTTCTGCGCCTGCGCCAGAATGTCGAACAAGGAAGCCATTGGTTTTCTCCTCGGGAAAATCCTCGTAGGAGAGCCTACCGCATCGGCCCGAAAATCGGAATCGATTTCGGAAAGCGCGTTTCCCGAGTTGTCAGCCAAGCCGATAGCAAACGGCTAATACGCATACTCCATGAACACCGGCTCGATCGAGCCGCCCCAGCGCGTATGATAGGCGGAGAGCAGTTCCTCGGCGCTGGTGGTGCCGCGCGCGACGACTTCGTCCAGCGTGCTGAGGAACGACGTTTCGTCATAGCCGTCGCGGTTCTTGCGGCCGCGGTTCTTCAGCCCCATGCGCGAGATGACGAGCACGTCGCGGGCGATCTCGCGCAGTGTCGTGTTGCGGAACGGCGCCGAAATGCCCTGTTCCGGCACGGCGTTGCGCATCGCCAGCACCTCTTCATAGCTCCAACTCGAGGTCAGCGCCTCGGCCGCGTCGAGCGCCGCCGCGTCGTAGAGCAGCCCGACCCAAAAAGCCGGCAGCGCGCAGATGCGCCGCCACGGTCCGCCATCGGCGCCGCGCATTTCAAGGAAACGCTTCAATCGCACGTCGGGAAACAGCGTCGACAAATGGTTCGCCCAATCGCCCATCGTCGGCAGCCCGTCAGAAATCTCGTTGCGGGCCGCACCTGCCATGAACTGGCGGAAGGTGACGTGCGTCATGTCGTGGTAGTGGCCGTCGCGGATGACGAAGTACATCGGCACGTCGAGCGCCCATTCGACATAGTCGGCGAAGCCGAAATCGGGCGAAAAGCAGAAGTCGAGCAGTCCCGAGCGCTGATTGTCGGTGTCGCGCCAGATGTCGCCGCGCCAGCTCTGAAATCCGTTGGGCCGGCCCTCAGTGAACGGCGAGTTGGCGAACAGCGCCGTCGACAGCGGCTGCAGCTTCAGCGACACCTGCATCTTGCGGCGCATGTCGGCCTCGCTCTCGAAGTCGAGATTCACCTGGATGGTGCAGGTGCGGTACATCATGTCGAGGCCCTTGCTGCCGACCTTGGGCATGTAACGCGTCATGATCTCGTAGCGCGACTTTGGCATTTTTGGCGTCTCGGCCAGCGACCATTTCGGGCTGCCGCCGAGGCCGAGGAAGCGGATGCCCATCGGCTCGGCGATCTCGCGCACCTGCGCCAGGTGCGCATTGCCCTCGCGGCAGGTCTGGTGGATCGTCTCCAGCGGCGCGCCGGACAGTTCGAATTGGCCGCCGGGTTCCAGCGAGATCGCTCCCCGGCCGGTCGGCTCGACCAGGCCGATGATGCGGCCGGCATCCATGATCGGATCCCAGCCGAGTTTTTCCTGCATGCCTTCGAGAATGGCGCGGATGCCGTGCTCGCCGCCATAGGGCACCGGCGCATTGCCGTCGACATAGAACGGGAATTTCTCGTGTTCGGTGCCGATGCGCCATTTGTCGCGCGGCTTGTTGCCTTCAGCCAGGTGCTCGACAAGCTCGTCGACGCCTTCGATCGGCCGGAAATCGGTTGTGTCGCGCGCCATTACAGGTCCTCTAGCACATGACCCCGAAAATCGGCTTCGATTTTCGGAAAGGATCATGTGCCCAATCAAGTGCTACAGCGTCCTTTGCGCGTCCGAAAGGACGCGCGGCGCTGTAGGTGGTCGGACGACCGCCGGCGCTAGATGGACGAAATGTCAGTAGGCGATCAAGCGAAAAATCCTGAGCCACAGGGTAACTGGAATTGATTGGCTGCTTCTTCCTTCTCCCACAAGGCCCACAAGGGGAGAAGGGAAGTGCCTTCACCAGTCCCCGACCGTCGCCTGTATCACCGCCAGCGCCGCCACCGCAGCCGTATCTGCGCGCAGGATGCGCGGCCCGAGCGGAATCGCGGTTACGAAAGGCAGCTCCCGCAGCATCCTTCGTTCCTCGTCGGAAAACCCGCCCTCGGGCCCGACCAGCAGCCCGAGCTTCTTCTCCCGCACCGCCTGCAGCGCCGGCAGCGGATTGTTGGTGGAAGCATCCTCGTCGCAGTAGATCAACCGCCGCTCCTTGTCCCAGCCGGCCAGCAGGCGCTCGATTTTTTCCGCTTCGCGCACTTCCGGCACCGCAAGGATGCCGCATTGTTCGGCGGCCTCGACGACATTGGCGCGCAGCCGTTCGATGCCGGGCTTTGCCACCTGCGTGTGCTGGGTAATGACCGGCTGCAGGACGCCGGCGCCCATCTCGACCGCCTTCTGCACCAGATAGTCGAGCCGACCCTGCTTAAGCGGCGCAAAGCAGTAGACGAGGTCGGGCAGCGGCGGCTGCGGCCGCTGCAAGGCCAGCACCTTCAGCCGCACCGTCTTTTTGGACCTGGCGGCGATAGAAGCCGACCATTCGCCGTCGCGGCCGTTGAACAACAGGATTTCGGCGCTCTCGCCGAGCCGCAGCACATGCATCAGGTAATGGCCCTGCTGCGGGTTCGCCTCGAACTCGATATCCGGTCCGAGGTCGTCCGGCACGAACAGCCGCTGCATCTTGTAATTGGCGCGCATCGCCGAGGAATGGGCGAGCCGGCTCTTGGCGTCAAGTCTCGGCCGACGGATGCCACACGGGCACATAGCCTTGCCTCAGCACGGCAACGGTGGTCGCCGGCGTGAGCAGGCGGATTGGACGGTCGGCAAAACCGCCGAACCCCACGGGATCGCCGTCCACCGGATCGCCCCCCACACGATCACCATAGCCTGCGAACGACCAGCGCAGCGCCTTGCCGCCGCGCATCGCATAGGCATTGCCGCCGTCCGCAACCATGGCGCCGTCCGGCAACCCGGCAAGCTCTTCTACGGATACGACCGGTGCCTGCCCACCCGACGCCAGCCGCTCCCTATGCAGCCGCTTGTCGACCTGTGGTGCGCGCGGCGCGGCAATGCCGAAGGCCATGCCGAAGCGCCGGACGAAGTCCCTGGCCCGCTCGCGCCGGCAGAAGAAGCAGGGCCGATGCCCGGCCGAGAGCGCGGTCACCTCGTCCAGGAAAAACAATTCGGTCCAGCCGGCCTTGCCGCCGTTCCGGTTGCGGCCCATCGGCTCGCGCCGCACATCGCGGAATCCGCATGCGCAGATGATCCAGGCCTGCAGCGCCCAGCGCTTTTTCAGCAGCGTCTTCGTTTCGGGGTCATGGATGATGCCGCGATTGCCCATGAACAGGCCGCGCTCCGGCACGGCGTGGATGACACCGAACGGGTCGACCCGATTCTGCAGTGGCATAGCTTTCTCCCCGAATGCGTATCTTGGCCGGAATGACGGCGGCATGATATCGCTCGTCGCATCGTTTTCATGTCAGCAGGTTTTTCGATGCGGGTGCTGGTGGTCCAGAATTTCGACAGCGAGGGTCTTGGCCAGATCGGCGCGGCGCTTGTCGAGGCAGGCGCCGATATCGATCTGCGCCGGCCCTATTGTGGCGAGATGCTGCCGCAGGACAGCGCTGCGCACGACGCCATGGTCGTGCTCGGCGGCGCCCAGAATGCGCTGGACGACGAGATCTGCCCGTATTTTCCTGAACTTCTCGACCTGACGCGCGATTTCGCCGGCAAGGATCGCGCCGTGCTCGGTATCTGCCTTGGCAGCCAACTGGTGGCGCGCGCCTTCGGCGGCGAGAACCGGATAGGCGGCGCCTCGGAATTCGGCTGGCACAAGGTTTCGCTCACGCCGGCGGCGACGGCCGATCCGGTGCTCGCTGCGCTGCCCGAAAATTTCCCGATCTTCGAATGGCACGACGACACCTTTGTCTTGCCCGAAAATGCCGTGCGGCTCGCCGGCAACGACGTCGCCGAGAACCAGGCGTTTCGCATCGGCCGCGCCGTCTATGGCTTCCAGTTCCATTTCGAGGCGGACCGGCCGATGGTCCGCGACTGGAGCGCATCTTTCGCATCGCTCATTGCCGAGCGGCACCCGGACTGGAGCGATCGGCTCGACGACGAAATGGCCCGCCACGGAGCGGCTGCCGATGCCGCCGGGCTGGCCATCGCCCGCGCCTGGGTGGCGACGATCTGATCGGTCAGTATCGACGTTGCATATTTGGCACGCCGGCAAAAATCCGCTGTGGACAGCATGTTTCGTGCTTGGCTTGTGGCCGCCCGCCACCCTAGAAGGCACCCGCTCTGCATCGTCCGTGCAACGCGATGAACCTTTTGGGTCACTCGCGCGACACATCGCCGATACAGAACATGCCTAAAAGCAGCGAAATCGTCGAAACTTTGAGACGCATTTTCCGTTTCAACCCATTCGTAACCCACCCCGTGCACAGATGCAGAAAGCCTAACCAAGAGATGACGTCCGTGAAAGCAGCGCTTCTGTCCTTTGTCATGTTGTCGGCCATCTTCTTGTGCGGCCTCGGCACCTATGCCGGCGACGCAGCCAACAACCACAACGCCGTCGACGGCTACGGCGTCACCGCCGCGCTTCGCTAAGCGCTTTAACCCCTCTCGCCCGACACCACCAGGATACGCTTGTCGGCACCGTCGAGGACGAGCGCGCTGAGGTTTCCCGTCTGGTAGGCGAGCGTGTCGATATTGACGCGGTTGACCATCACCTCGGCCTCCGGCACCGGCGTGTGGCCATGCACCACGATTTTTGGATGCAGGCCGGAATGATTGTGGAAGACATCGCGGATCCAGATCAGGTCCTGCGCGCTCTGACTTTCCAGCGCAATGCCCGGCCGGATGCCGGCATGGCAGAAGAAGAAGTCGCCGAAGGTCAGTGAAAACGGCAGCGACTGCAGGAACTCGACGTGGCTTTTCGGCACGGCCTCGACAAGTGCTGCATGGCCTTGCCGCAATGCCGCCTCGGACCTGCCGAACCACGCGCCGCCACCTTCATTGAGCGCTACGCCATAGGATTGCGCGGTCTGGATGCCGCCGTAGCGCATGAAAAGCCCGTCCGCATCGGGAGTGTCGAGGAAGTCTAGGAAGCCGATGTCGTGATTGCCGGCGAGCATCAGGTGGCGCGGGTCGCGTTTTCGCACTTCGATCAGGAAATCGATGACGCCCTTGGAGTCCGGGCCGCGGTCGACATAGTCGCCGAGATGGACGACACGCCAGTCGACTGGCCGCGCCTGGCTGATCTCGGCCGCAATCCGGCGGTACATGGCGGCGAGCAGGTCGAGCCGGCCATGCACGTCGCCGACCGCATAGATGCGCATGCCTTCCGGTCCGCGCGCGTCGAGAAAGTGGATGCCGGGGGCAGTCAATGCTTCCATCTCCGTGATCATGCCGCCACGGGAGTCTAACGCCGAAGCTGATCCTTGCCCATGTCGGTCACCAGACGCTTTCCGCACAGTGCCAGCGTTATGTCCATCTCCTTGCGGATGATTTCCAAGGCTTTGGTGACTCCATTCTTGCCGAGCGCGCCGAGGCCGTAGAGGAAAGGCCGGCCGATATAGGTGCCCTTGGCGCCGAGACACAGCGCCTTCAGCACGTCCTGGCCAGAGCGGATGCCGCCATCCATATGCACTTCGATCGTGTCGCCGACCGCGTCGGCGATTTCTTCCAGTACCGAAATCGACGACGGCGCGCCGTCGAGTTGGCGTCCGCCATGATTGGAGACGATAATCGCGTCGGCGCCGGTCTTGGCCGCCATCAGCGCGTCCTCCTTGTCGAGGATGCCCTTCAGGATCAGCTTGCCGCCCCAGCGCTCCTTGATCCAGGCGACGTCCTTCCACGACAGATGCGGATCGAATTGCTCCGTCGTCCACGACGACAGCGAGTTGAGGTCGCCGACGCCCTTGGCGTGGCCGACGATGTTGCGAAAAGTCCGGCGCTTGGTACCGGCCATGCCAAGGCACCAGCCCGGCCTGGTCGCCACCTGCCAGACATGCTTCGGCGTGAAGCGCGGCGGCGCCGACAGCCCATTACGGATGTCCTTGTGGCGCTGGCCCAGGATCTGCAGGTCGAGCGTCAGCACCAGGGCCGAGCACTTCGCCGCCTTCGCCCTGTCGATGAGACTGAGGACGAAATCCTTGTCGCGCAGCACATAGAGCTGGAACCAGAACGGCTTCCTGGTCACCGATGCGACATCCTCGATCGAGCAGATGCTCATTGTCGACAGCGTGAACGGCACGCCGAATTCCTCCGCCGCCTGCGCCGCCATCATCTCGCCGTCGGGGTGCTGCATGCCGGTCATGCCGGTCGGCGCCAGCGCCACCGGCATCGCCACCTTCTCGCCGATCATGGTCGATTCCAGCGAGCGGTTGCTCATGTCGACCAGCACGCGCTGGCGGAACTTGATCTTTTGGAAATCCTCCTCATTGGCCCGGTAGGTGCTTTCGGTCCATCCACCGGAATCGGCATAGTCGAAGAACATCTTCGGCACGCGGCGGCGCGCCAGGTCCTTGAGATCGGCGATGGTGAGGATCATGCTCATGGGCTTCCCGCTGATGGTTCGCTAATTCGTCGCAATTCTTGGCCGGCGCTCACGAGCGTTTTCGTGCCGGCTCGCTGTCGCCGGCTTCCGAGCGCTGCATCAGCCTCAGCCGCGACACGCGTTGCCAGTCGCCGCTGCGCTCGGCCTCGGCCATGGTGCGTTCGACATGGGTGATGTGGTCCATCGCCGCCTGCCGCGCGGCCGCCGGATCGCCGGCCTTGATCGCTGCGTAGATCGCCCGGTGCTGCGAAAGCAGCGCCTCGCGCGCGCCCGGCACGTTGAACACCAGGAGCCGGTTCTGGAACACGCCCTCCGACAGCAGCCGGTAGCACGAGCGCAGCGTGTGCAACAGGATGATGTTGTGCGCGCATTCGCAGATCGCGTGGTGGAACTCGACGTCGATTTCCGCCTCGTCGTCGAAATTGCCGGTCCGGTGCGCCTCGTCCATGCGCGCCATGATGCGATCGAGCAGCGCCAGGTCGTCTGATGTGGCGCGCCGCGCCGCATACTCGGCCGCCACCGCCTCGATCTCGCGGCGGTATTCCAGATAGTCGGTCGCCGCCTTGCGGTGCATGGAGATCAAGTCCGTCACCGGCTTGGTGAACAGCTGGCCGATGACGTCGGCGACATGGGTGCCGCCGCCGGGCCGGGTCGTCAAAAGCCCGCGCCCCTCCAGCGCCTTCAGCGCATCGCGCAGGATCGGCCGCGACACCTCGAACCGGCGCGCCAGTTCGCGCTCGCCCGGCAGCCTGTCGCCGGTGCGCAGAACGCCTTCGAGGATCAGACTCTCGATCTGCTGCACCACCTCGTCGGCGGTGCGGGAATGCTCGATTCTGGAGAAAATGTCGCTCAACGGGGATGGCCTGGGGATTGAACCGGTGTCGCGCAGGATAAGGCCAGTGTCAGCAACTGGTCAAATTATTTATCCAGTTCGCCCGCTTGGCCGAAGCCGATGTCGCCCGGCATATCGCTTTCGGCTAATTTGTCGTTTGCTTGCCCCGGCAATTGGCTCTAGAGGGACGCGAGTGCACCAGGCCCGGGGGACCAGCCGTGGCAGATGACCCGTCCAATCCAAAATTCCAGCCGCGCGTCGAGGGCAGCGTCATGGGCTTTCCCGCGCATGAGGGACGGCCTGGCGCGCTCGGCGAGGTTCACGCCCGTCCGCATCCGCTGGTCGAGAAGCCGCGCGTGCTGGTGCAGCTTTCGTTCATGACCGAAGCCGGCTCCGGCGTCGACCAGGCGGTGCTTTCCGAACTGTCGCGGCGCCTCGGCATCGCCGCGCCTGACCCTCATGCCCGCCACCACGCGATGAAGTGGGGCAAGGGCTCGCTGCGCTGGGAACGGCATACGGAATTCTCCACCTATCTATGGGAAGGACCGCTCTCCGAGAGCGGCCAGCGCCAGGAAGGTTCGCCTTTCGGCAACGGCTTTTCGCCGCCGGGAACGGTGATTTCCGGCATCAGGCTCGAAATCCGCAAATGGACGCAGGCGAGCGAAAGGCTGATCGCTGGCTTCGACCCGACCAGCATGTGCTATTCGCTGGTCGAGCGCGGCAACGCCGCCATCGTCACCGATTTCCGCCAGGACGGTGACGGCATGACCCGCATGCTGGTGCTCGACCGCGGCCTGACGCCGGCACGCACCGGTGCGCTGGCGCAGCGGCTGATCGATATCGAGACCTACCGCACGCTGGCCATGCTTGGCCTGCCGCTGGCGCTGATGCTGTCCGGTCGCGCCCGCCGCATCGAAGACCGGCTGGCGCAGACCACGCTGGAAATGAAGGTCGCCGAAACTCGCGACAACCAGACGCTGCTTGCCGACCTGACCGAGCTTGCCGCCGAACTCGAGGCCGATGCAGCCTCCAGCCTCTATCGCTTCGGCGCCAGCCGCGCCTATGACGGCATCGTCCGCGAACGGCTGGAGGCGCTGGAGGAAGAGGCGGTGCCCGGCTATGACACCTGGGGCGGCTTCCTGCAGCGCCGCGTCGCCCCCGCCATGCGCACCTGCCGTTCGGTCGAGGAGCGTCAGGCCAATCTGTCGACCAAGCTCACCCGTGCCACCACGCTGCTGCGCACCTGGGTCGACGTCGAGGTCGAGAAGCAGAACCGCGATCTGCTGGCGTCGATGAACAACCGCGCCCGCCTGCAGTTGCGGCTGCAGCAGACGGTGGAGGGTCTCTCGGTCGCCGCCGTCTCCTACTACGTCGTCGGGCTCATCGGCTACCTCGCCAAGGGCGCCTCGATCTTCGGCCATGCCGTCGCGCCCGAGGTCGTGACCGCCGCCTCGGTGCCGCTCGCCATCCTGCTGGTCTGGTGGGGCGTGCGCCGAGTGCGCCGTCTCCACTCCGAACCCGCCAAGCCGGCAGGCGAGCAGGCAGGCAATCTCCCACCTTGAGGGGGAGATGTCGCCGAAGGCGACAGAGGGGGTCGTATCGCATAGAGCGCCAACCTCGTTTCCCGGCGGGACACGACGTTGGCGATTTGCGTGAGACGACCCCCCTCTGGCCGCTTCGCGGCCATCTCCCCTTCGAGGGGCGAGAAAGTCAGCGCTTCCCTCTCGCCGACCCGCGCAAGATCGTCCCGGTATCGGCTTCCGATTTCGGCCAAAGCAGGATTTGCAACAAGCGCCTGCCGCTGGTAAAAGATTTTTACCAGTCGATCGAAGGAGACTGTGATGTCCGGCCTGCTGATGCCGAAGCCAGACGACGCCACGATGCGCCGGCGCGATGAGATCGTCGCCGATATGCGCATCATCGTGCCCGGCGAGGGCGTCGTCGACGCGGCCAATTCGATGCGCGCCTTCGAGAGCGACGGCCTCACCGCCTATCGGCAATTGCCGCTGGTCGTGGTGCTGCCCGAAACGGTGGCGCAGGTCTCGCGCGTGCTGAAATATTGCAACGACCGCAACATCCGCGTCGTGCCGCGCGGTTCCGGCACCTCGCTGTCCGGCGGCGCGCTGCCGCTGGAAGATGCCGTGCTGTTGGTGATGAGCCGCTTCAACCGCATCCTCGAGATCGATTTTCCCAACCGCATCGTCGTCGCCCAGCCGGGCGTCACCAATCTCGGCATCACCACCGCCGTCGAGCAGGAGGGCTTTTATTACGCCCCCGATCCATCCTCCCAGATCGCCTGCTCGATCGGCGGCAATGTCGCGGAGAATTCCGGTGGCGTGCATTGCCTCAAATACGGCCTTACCGCCAACAATGTGCTCGGCATCGAGATGGTGCTGATGAACGGCGAGGTGGTGCGGCTCGGTGGCAAGCATCTCGACGCGGAAGGCTACGACCTGCTCGGGGTGATGACCGGTTCCGAAGGGCTGCTCGGCGTCGTCACCGAGGTCACCGTGCGCATCCTGAAGAAGCCGGAGACGGCTCGCGCGCTGCTGATCGGCTTCCCGACCAGCGAGCAGGGCGGCCAATGCGTCGCCGACATCATCGGCGCCGGCATCATCCCGAGCGGCATGGAGATGATGGACCGCCCGGCGATCCATGCTGCCGAGGATTTCGTCCATGCCGGCTATCCCCTGGATATCGAGGCGCTGCTGATCGTCGAACTCGACGGGCCGGGCGTCGAGGTCTATCATCTGATCGGCCTGGTTGAGGCAATCGCCTATAGGAACGGCTCGACCACATGCCGCATCTCGCAATCGGAGCAGGAGCGGCTGAGTTTCTGGGCCGGCCGCAAGGCGGCCTTTCCGGCGGTCGGCCGCATCTCGCCGGACTATTACTGCATGGACGGCACCATCCCGCGCAAGGAACTGCCGCGCGTCCTGCACGGCATGCGGGAACTCTCCGAAAAATACGGGCTCGGCGTCGCCAATGTATTCCATGCCGGCGACGGCAATCTGCATCCGCTGATCCTCTATGACGCCAACGTGCCGGGCGAGCTCGACAAGGCGGAAAGTTTCGGCGCCGACATCCTGCGGCTCTGCGTCAAGGTCGGCGGCGTGCTGACCGGCGAGCACGGCGTCGGCGTCGAGAAGCGCGACCTGATGCCGGAAATGTTCAACCAGATCGACCTCGACCAGCAGATGCGGGTCAAATGCGCTTTCGACCCCAACCATCTGCTCAACCCGGGCAAGGTGTTTCCGCAGCTTCGCCGCTGCGCCGAGCTCGGACGCATGCACGTGCATCGCGGCCAGACGGCGTTTCCGGATATTCCGAGGTTTTGAGGTGGGTACGTTGGCGCTTGAACACCCCCCTCTGTCCTGCCGGACATCTCCCCCTCAAGGGGGGAGATTGGCAGCTCGCGCGCCTCACCCTTCTTTCAACGTTGAAGATTGGCGAAGCCGGACGCGACATCTGATCTCCCCCCTTGAGGGGGAGATGCCAAGTTTTGGCAAAGAGGGCAGGACAGAGGGGGGCGCGAAGGAACACAGCGTTCTTGAATTTGCACATGGCGCAACGCCATGACCACCTTCACCCCCGCCACCGCCGCCGAAACCCTGTCCACCGTCGCCTGGGCGGCGGCGGAAGAAACGCCGCTCGAAATCCTCGGCCATGGCTCCAAGCGTGGCATCGGCCGTCCGCTGCAGACCGAGCACACGCTCGACCTGTCGAAACTGTCAGGCGTGACGCTCTACGAGCCGGCTGAACTGGTGCTGTCAGCAAAGGCCGGCACGCCGCTCGCCGAGATCGAAAAATTACTTGCCGAAAACGGCCAGCAACTCGCTTTCGAACCACTGGATTATGGCCCGCTGCTCGGCGGCGAAAAGGGAAAAGGCACGATCGGCGGCGTACTGGCCGCGAACCTTTGCGGTCCGCGCCGGCTGAAAGCGGGGGCGGCGCGCGACCATATTCTTGGCATTGCAGCGGTTTCGGGGCGTGGCGAGGCGTTCAAATCGGGCGGCCGCGTGGTCAAGAACGTCACCGGCTATGACCTGTCCAAGCTCATGGCCAACAGCTGGGGCACGCTTGCCGTTCTTACCGACGTCACCTTCAAGGTGCTGCCCGCTGCCGAGACCGAAGTCACGCTGGCTGTGCGCGGCCTGCTCGACGATCATGCCGCGGCCGCTATGGCGCTGGCGCTCGGCTCCAGCGCCGAAGTGTCGAGTGCTGCCCATCTTCCCGAACGCGTTGCCGCACGGGTCGCCGGCGGCGGTTTCGGCAGTACCGCCGCGACATTGCTGCGCGTCGAGGGGTTCGGCCCGTCGGTCGCCTACCGCATCGCAGCGCTGAAAGATCTGCTCGGAAATGCCGGCCCGCTCGAGGAAATCTCGGGCGAGACTTCGCATTCGGTCTGGCGCGATATCCGCGATTGTGCGCCGTTTGCCGACGGCCTGGAAAAGCCGGTGTGGCGCGTGTCGATGGCGCCGGCACAAGGCCACCAGATGGTGCTGGCGCTGCGCATGCAGGCGGCCGTCGATGCCTTTTATGACTGGCAGGGCGGACTGATCTGGCTGCGCATGGAGCATGGCGATCCCGAGGCCGATCTTCTGCGCGCACTGGTGAGACAGTATGGCGGCGGCCATGCGACGCTGGTGCGCGCCGCCCCTTCGCATCGCGCCGCTGTGCCGGTGTTCGAGCCGCAGGCGCCGCACCTAGCTGCATTGTCGGCGCGGCTCAAAGCCGAATTCGATCCGAAGGCGATCCTCAACCCCGGCCGCATGGCTTAGGAGGTTCGAGATGCAGACCAATTTCTCAGCTGCCCAGCTTGCCGATCCGCATGTCGCGGAATCGGAAAAGATCCTGCGCAAATGCGTGCATTGCGGCTTCTGCACGGCCACCTGCCCGACCTATGTGACGCTTGGCAACGAACTGGATTCGCCGCGCGGGCGGATCTACCTGATCAAGGACATGCTGGAGAACGGCCGACCGGCCGACAAGCAGATCGTCACCCATATCGACCGTTGCCTGTCCTGCCTCGCCTGCATGACAACCTGCCCGTCGGGCGTCAACTACATGCATCTGGTCGACCACGCCCGCGTCCATATCGAGGAAACCTACAAGCGGCCGCTGCCCGATCGGCTGACGCGCGCCATGCTGGCCTTCGTCCTGCCTTATCCCTCGCGGTTTCGCGCAGCGCTCAAGCTGGCAAAGCTCGGCCAGCCATTCGCCGGATTGCTGGAAAAGCTCCCGGCGCTGAAGCCGCTGGGTGCGATGCTCAAGCTCGCCCCGGCGTCGATTCCTGCGGCCTCGCCAATGGCTTCGCCGGGCATTCATGCCGGGCAGGGCACGAGCAAAAATGGCCGCGTCGCCATCCTTACCGGCTGCGCGCAGTCCGTGCTCGATCCCGCCATCAACGACACGACGATCGCGCTGCTGACGCGGCTCGGCGTCGAGGTCGTGGTTCCCGAGGGCGAGGGCTGCTGCGGCGCGCTGGTGCATCACATGGGCCGCGAGGCGGCAGCCCTTGCCTCGGCCAGGCGCAATGTCGACGCCTGGACGCGCGCCATCGAGCAAGGCGGGCTGGATGCCATCGTCATCACTGCGTCGGGCTGCGGCACCACCATCAAGGATTATGGTTTCATGCTGCGCCTCGATCCCGCCTATGCCGACAAGGCAGCGCGGGTGTCGGCGCTGGCCAGGGACATTACCGAATATCTGGCAAGCATCGATCTGCCCGAGCCGGTGCGCAAGCCCGGCACCATCGTCGCCTATCACTCCGCCTGCTCGATGCAGCACGGCCAGAAAATCACTCGCCAGCCGAAGGAGCTTCTGGCCAAAGCCGGCTTCGTCGTGCGCGAGCCGCGCGAGGGGCATTTGTGCTGTGGCTCGGCCGGCACTTACAACATTTTGCAATCGGAGATTTCGGCTCAACTGCGTGATCGCAAGGTGAGAAATATCGAGGCGACCGGTGCTGAAATCGTCGCCACCGGCAACATCGGCTGCATCACTCAGATTGCGTCCGCCGCGAAACTGCCGGTGGTGCACACGATAAAGCTGCTCGACTGGGCCTATGGCGGGCCGCAGCCGGAGGGCGTTCCGGACAGCAGGGCAGCCGTTGCAGCGGAGT
The DNA here is from genome assembly GCF_055811075.1 of Mesorhizobium sp. WSM4820. Classification (NCBI taxonomy): domain Bacteria; kingdom Pseudomonadati; phylum Pseudomonadota; class Alphaproteobacteria; order Hyphomicrobiales; family Phyllobacteriaceae; genus Mesorhizobium; species Mesorhizobium sp. WSM4820. The sequence continues at coordinate 228,786 of NZ_JBVVQN010000013.1, forward strand.
GATCCACCGGCGCTGCCGGCTTATTCCGCTGCGAGCTTGTCCACCACGCCATAGGTCGCATGGTAACGCGCGCGCTGGCGGCTGAGCGCCACCATCGTGTTGCGCAAAAGAATCGCCACGGTGATCGGGCCGACGCCGCCCGGCACCGGCGTGATCCAGGACGCCACATGCTTGACGCTCTCGGCGTCGACGTCACCGACGATGCGGCTCTCCCCGTCCGGTCCGATCTCGGCATTGATGCCGATGTCGATGACAGCCGCGCCGGGCTTGACCATATCGGCCTTGATCAGCCGCGGCTTGCCGACGGCGACGAACAGCGCATCGGCACGCCGCGCATGCGCTGCCACCGAGCGCGTCATGTGATGGCACACCGTCACCGTCGCGCCTTCGCTCATCAGCAGGAAGGCGATCGGCTTGCCGACGATCTCGGAGTGGCCAACAATGACGACCTCGAGCCCCTTGAGATCGAGACCGGTCTCCTTGAGCAGTTCGACCGAAGCGGCGGCCGTGCACGGTGCGAGGTCTAGCTGGTTGTAGACGATGTTGCCGATCGAGGCTGGATGCATGCCCTCGACGTCCTTGAGCGGATGCACCGCCGCTTGCAGCGTCTTGATCGGGATATGCACCGGCACCGGCCGCTGGATGATGATGCCGGTGACGCGCGGATCGGCGTTCAGGCCGTGGATCGCTGCTTCGAGTTCGCCAGCGGTGATGTCGGCGGGAAATCGTCTTTCCTCGAAACCGATACCGGCCAGTGCCGCCTTGGCGCGCTGGTTGCGCACATAGACATCGACTGCAGCCGTGTCGCCGACGGTGATCGATATCAGTTTGGCCGGAAAGCCTTCGGCGGTTGCGATCGCTGCATCCTCGCGCACCGAGGCGATGATGCGTTGGGCGACCGGACCGCCCCGGAGATAGCGGCTGTCGTCGGACAGGGACATTGTGCTTAAGCCTTTGTCTGGAAGCGTTGCAGCCGACATAGCAAAATACCGAGGAGAATGGCAGCGAGAATGCGAACCGCCATGCCGCGGGCGCGACGTACCACCCGATCCTGCCAAACTATCCTATCGCGTCCCGGAAACAGAAAGGGGGGGGGGGCGGGGGGGGGGGGCCGGGGGGGGGGCCCCCCCCCCACCCAAACGCCCGCCCCCCGAATATGTATTAAACCAGTCAGGAGTGAGAAAAACGGTACAAAAAAAAAAAACCACTAAA